>CAIYKV010000001.1 GCA_903926855.1 uncultured Bacteroidota bacterium
ATAAGAATTGCTGGGGATAACACCAGCAATGGCCGAAAAGGGAAACGTGTAGAAGAATTGTATAGCTGGCGTCAGAATTGCTGGTGATAACACCAGCAATGGCAAAAAGTCAATTATTAATTATGAGTTGCCCTTCAGCCTGAATGCGATGTAACTATCTCCCGAGGGTTTGCCTAGTTTTCCACCGCCGCAGGCGATTACGATGTATTGATGCCCGTTTTTTTCATAGGTGGAAGGTGTGGCGAATCCGGAAGCGGGTAGTGTAAATTCCCATAATAACTGTCCTGTTCTTTTGTTGAAAGCCCTGATCTTTTTATCGCTGGTGGCTGCTATGAATAATAGTCCGCCGGCAGTAACTACTGATCCTCCATAATTTTCTGTACCGCTGTGTATTCCTTTGGCTTTTAGTTCAGGGTAATCACCCAGGGTTGTTTTCCATACAAGCTGACCGGTGTTCAGGTTAATCGCACTTAGACTTCCCCAGGGAGTATCTATGGCAGGGTAGCCTTCTTTGGTTAAAAATTTATTATAGCCTGTGGCGGAATAAGGCATTGTATAATAAGGGTCTGTTATTTTGGGAGGTGCAATGAATTTCTTTTCCTGTATGGATTTACTATCGAGTACAAATGAAGCGAGCGCCTCTTTTTCGGTTTCGCTTAATTGTTTGAATGCCGGCATCATTCTTCTGCCCGCACTTAGTAGGTCTTTGAATTGGGATTCGGAATATTTTGATTGAACATTTATCAGGCTTGGGTTATTGCCGGACCCTTGTAATGCAGGCCCGTGACAGGTCATACAGGTAGTTGTATATAATCTTTTACCCGCATCAATATTTTTTTCAATCGTATTTGCAGTATTCTTCTTCACATCCACCATCGTTAATATCCAGGCCATTTCACTGGCATTTACATATAAAATACCTGAACCAGGATCAAAGGAAGGGCCACCCCATTCTGCTCCTCCGTCAAATCCAGGGAAGATGATGGTACCTTGTTTGGAAGGTGGTGTGAAAAGATGATCGTGTTTGGTGGCCAGCCATCTTTTTTTAATATCCTGGTAAGAAGAATCCGTAACAATATGGTTTAACTCTTTTTCAGTGAAAAGCTGTCTCACAAATGGCTTTGGAAAATCGGGTATGGGTTGTGTTTCGGATGGTTTCTCTCCCAATAAATCTGTTTCTGTGGGTACTGGTATTTCTTTGATGGGATATACGGGTTTACCTGTAGCCCTGTTGAGCAGAAATATAAAACCTGATTTGGTAGCTTGTGCCAATGCCTCTATTTCTTTACCATCTTTCTTAATCGTTACTAATACGGGTGCAGTAGGTAAATCCCTGTCCCAGAGATCATGATGTACTGTCTGGTAATGCCATACTCTTTTTCCTGTGGCAGCATCTAATGCCAATACAGAATTGGCAAACAGATCATTACCTGTTCTTTTACCACCATAAAAATCATAACTGGCCGAACCTATGGGTGCAAATACAATTCCTTTTTCTTCATCCATACTAAAACCTGCCCAGGCATTGGCACCTCCGATATGCTGGTAGGCATTGGGATCATCCCAGCTACTATAGCCTACTTCATTGGGGTGTGGAATGGTATGAAATATCCATTGCAATTTACCGGTATATACATTATATGCCCTGATATAACCCGGAGCAGCTGCGGCTTCTTCCGCCACACGGGTTCCTATAATGATCAGGTCTTTATAGATAATACCCGGAGTGGTACAAGCAACATATAAATCTTTTACATCCCTTCCCAGATCATTATGTAAATCCAGCTTACCACTATCTCCAAAAGATGCTACAGGTTTTCCTGTAATCGCATCCACACAAATCAGGTTGGAGGCGGCTGCATAAAATATACGGGGATCCTTGCCCTGGTTACTGAAATAAGTTACTCCTCTGGAAACATTCATTGAAAAATAACCTTTCCCCTTATTAGTTGTATCAACCGGATTATACACCCATTTTTCTTTTCCAGTGGAAGCATCAATCGCAAACAGTTTTAATTTGGGAGAAACACCATACAGCACCCCATCCACAATAATAGGATTTACCTGTATCTGTGTTTTATTCTCCGCATCCCCCGTATGGTATTCCCAGGCAACCTCTAATTGCGAAACATTCGAACTGTCTATTTCAGTAAGCGTTGAATAATGTGTAGCCCCTTTATTACCCCCGTACACACGCCATTCGGTTTTATCAGAAGAAAAATGACAAGAAGCAAGGGTAAATAGGAAAGAGATGAGAAGGAGGGGGTGTTTTGGCATAAAAAAAGGAGTTGAATATCGAATATCGAATATCGAACAAGGAATGTAGAAGGAACAGGTAATTAGGTATTCATGATTATTTTTACAATAGTCATTTCATCATTCAACATTCCTTGTTCGATATTCAATATTTTCTTAGGATGCTAGTATTTGTTCTATGATCTTTCCGGTTTGTTTATTTTTCAATATCAACTTCCTGGCTCCATAATGGGTCATTTCTTCTTTTACGAGGTAATGATCTGTATCGTATTCTACTAAATGACTTTCTTTACTAAGCCCGGTTTTTCCTCTCCAGATTTCTAATTGCACGGGCTCCCAAAATTTTGTTTTTGCAGAGCGATAAGCGGCATCGAGGATGGCGTTTACCACATAGCCATCATAAAATGTTTCTTTCGGCGCTTCTCCTTTTTCCATGGCATTGAACATATCCATGAACATATGGTTATAGCCCAATTCATTTAATTCATCTCCTACCGGGAATAGCCAGCCTGTATTACTCTCTGCTTTCTCCGCAACATAATCGGTGCCTTTGCCCGTAGTAAACATATCGAATCCTGTTCGTAAAAAGCTATTGATCCAGATCGTTCCTTCTGTGCCCATTACTTCATCACGCAGATCCAAACCGCCACGAAAAGTCCAGCTTACTTCAAACTGACCAATTGCTCCATTCTCATATTTCACCAGACCAATCGCATGATCTTCTGCATCTATGGGTTTTACCTGAGTATCGGCCCAGCACATCACTTCTACAGGTTTGATATCTTTTCCAATATAACTTCTGGTAATTTCCACACAATGACATCCCAGGTCTAAAATACATCCTCCACCTGCCTGCTCGATATCCCAGAACCAGTCGCTATGCGGACCAGGATGCGTTTCTCTTGATTTTGCCCAAAGTATTCTACCCAAGGCACCATTCTTAACACTTTCGTTGGCTTTGATGAATTTAGGTGTATACACAAGATCTTCGAGATATCCATTAAAGATACCGGCTTCTTCTACGGCCAGTAACATGCGTTTGGCTTCCTCAGCATTTCTGCCCAGGGGTTTGGTGGTCATGACTGCTTTCTTATGTTTACAACAGAGTAATACAGCTGTTTCATGCAAGTTATTGGGTAATGCAATGCATACGATATCTACATCGCTACTGGCAATGGCTTCTTCCATATTTGTTGTCCAGTGCTTACAACCATAATCGGAAGCAAATTTTTTGGCACTCTCTTCTCTTCTGGAATAGATGGTAGTTACTTTATCTCTGCTACGATATCCTTGTAATGAGTCTGCATAAAAACGTCCGATAAATCCGGATCCGAGCATGGCGATTCTTTTCATAGTGGGTTGTTTAAACAGTGGGTATTTGTTATTGCTGTTGGCTTTTGGCTATTGGCTTTTGGTCTTTGAATTTTGTTGGGTACTAATTATTAATTATCAAATGCTTTTCTTTTTTTTCTTTGAAGAAAAGGATGAAATAAATAAGTACGGCTAATGCAATATAAGCGGGCACGTACCAGATATTTTGCCAGTTATGGGTATCGCCGGTTTGATTCTTGTCGACTATATAACCTGAGAACCAGGTACCGATAAACATACCTACTCCGTATGTAGCAAAAGTAAACAGGCCCTGGGCGGCATTCTTTATTTTTTCTCCGGCTTTTTTCTCGGTGTACATGTAACCGGTTACAAAAAAGAAATCATAACAGATACCATGTAAAATGATACCGGCATATAACATCCAGCTTCCTGCTTCCGCATTTCCATACGCAAAACAGATATAGCGTAATATCCAGGCGGTCATACCCATGAGTAACATTTTCTTTACGCCAATGCGATTGAATAGAAAGGGTATGGCAAGAATAAATAAGGCTTCGGATACTTGTCCCAATGTCATTTTGCTGGCTGCATTGGAAAAATGGATTTCATTCAGGAATGGGTTAGCAAATCCATAATAAAATGATAATGGAATACAGACTAAAATAGCCGCAATAAAGAAAATCAGGTAAGGGCGTTCTTTGAACAATACAAATGCTTCTGTGCCCAATGCTTTTGAGGCATCGGCATTTTGGGCTTTGGGAGGTGTATTGGGTAAAACAAAACTTAATAAACCTAATCCGGCTGATACTGTTGCCGCCATATAAAAAGTAGAACTGTTTTTTTCTATACCCAACTGTCCGATTAATACACCGGCAACAATCCAGCCAAGGGTTCCAAATACTCTGATCCAGGGGAATTGTTTTCCGGGATCGGTCATTTGTGAGAAAGCCACACTATTGCTTAATGCAATTGTGGGCATATAGAGCAAAGAATAGGATAGGATGACCCAATAAAATGTATTGCTATGCTCTATGCGGGTTGCCAGAAAAAGTAATAAAGCGCCTATCAGATGTAATATTCCCATGATACGCTGTGCAGCAAAAAAACGATCAGCAATCAATCCAACAAAAAAAGGTGAAATCATGGTCGCGATCGCTAATGCACTATAGGTGGCTCCTATCTCAAGTCCGGTTGCATGTAAATTAGATACCATATATGTTCCCATGGTCACATACCAGGCGCCCCATATGAAATATTCCAGAAACATCATTGCGGAAAGTAAGAAACGGGTATTTGTTTTCATATGACAGGTGGCGGTTTAGTTTTCTTTTGTTAGATTTAACCTGAGATTTAGCGTTTCAATTTAGCTAATTTATAAACACTCGGTTCAAAATTGCCATATGAAAAAAATAACTAGCCTTACTGCCTGCTTTGTATTGCTGATCCTGGTTTCTGGATTTATGATGCATTCTCCCACAAAACGGGTGTTGGTTTTCTCAAAAACAAGGGGTTTTCATCATGCTTCTATCCCGGCAGGTATTGCAGCCATACAAAAGCTGGGCATGGAAAATAATTTTGCAGTGGATACCACTACTGACTCTTCTTTCTTTGTAAAAAAGACTTTGAAAAAATATGATGCGGTGATTTTTTTGAGTACAACGGGTAATGTGCTAAATGATCAGGAGCAAAAAGCTTTTGAGAAATATATTCAAAAAGGTGGCGGTTTTGTTGGTGTGCATGCGGCAACGGATACGGAATATGACTGGCCATGGTATAACCGATTGGTAGGCGCTTATTTTAAAAGTCACCCCAAACAACAGGAGGCAGTATTAAATATTACAGATCCAACCCATATTTCTACTAAGCATCTGCCCCTGGTATGGAAACGGTTTGATGAATGGTATAATTTCAAAAACATACAGGAAGGGTTACATGTATTGATTACCATCGATGAAAAATCCTATACTGGCGGTATCAATGGTGATTTCCACCCAATGGCATGGTACCATGATTTTGATGGAGGGCGTGCATTTTATACTGAAATGGGACATACAGATGAATCCTATTTAGATCCCTTATACCTGCAGCATTTGCTTGGCGGTATTGAATATGCGATGAATAAATAGTTTTCCGAATTGTCTGATACAGTTTTCGAAATAATTAATTGACTATTGGTTCAATTCAACTACTATGCGTATACAAAAGCAACTGTTCCTATATTTTCTGGGTATCAGTCTTATTGCCTGTAGTTCAAAGCAGCCCATTGTAAAAGACAATACTAATTGGGCGATGCTTTCATTTGTAAAAGCAGATAGTGTAAACCCCATATTGGGACCGGGTACCGGTGTGTTCAGTGATCCTATCTGGAAAAAACAGGTTTTATGGGAGGAAAAGGATGTTTTTAATCCGGCTATTGTAGTTCGCGACAATAAAGTATACATGTTGTATAGGGCACAGGATAAAATCGGATTACCTGGCGGCACGTCCAGGATCGGATTGGCTATTAGTTCCGATGGACTTCATTTTACACGTAATAGCAGCCCGGTTTTATTTCCTGATAATGATAATTACAAAAAATATGAATGGCAGGGTGGATGCGAAGACCCCAGAATTGTGGAAGATGAGCAGGGTATTTATTATATGACCTATACCGCTTTTGACGGCAAGATTGCCCGCTTACTGGTAGCCACTTCCAAGGACCTGATTCACTGGATTAAGAAAGGTCCAGCATTTGCTGAAGCCTATAAAGGAAAATATATTGATAAATGGTCTAAGTCCGGCAGTATCGTTTCGCAATACAAAAATGGCAAAGTAATTGCCAAAAAAGTAAATGGAAAATACTGGATGTATTGGGGAGATGTATTTATCTGGGCGGCTACTTC
>CAIYKV010000002.1 GCA_903926855.1 uncultured Bacteroidota bacterium
AAAAAAATTACAAAAAATATTAAATTTTGTCATTTTAACCATTACCCTTTACGCCCTGTTTATTGCAAATACAAGGTCTACATTTGTCGGAGTTCTATTCCAACTATTTATATATTCAGTCTTCTGCATTTATGATTATTTATCCCATACTGATGGCAGAACCCTTATTCAAAAACTAAGTTTATTTATTGTGCCCCTGATTGCAGGAGTTTTGCTTGCACAAATTACATTGGATACTCAAAAAAGATTAACTATAGATCAGAACCAGGTAGATTATGGTTATGGCTCTTTCACCCAAAGAATTAGTAGTATTGATTTTTCCGAAACGGGTTCTTCAGGAAGAAACCATATCTGGAAAGCAGGTTGGGGCCTTTTTAAAGACCATAAGTTTACCGGGATAGGATATGGGAACTGGAAAATCTGCTCTATTCCATATGAGCGATTTGATAATGGCGACAATTCTGTCAGCGTTCATGCACACAATGATTTTCTTGAATCTTTTGGGGAAACAGGTATTTTTGGAGGAGGTGCTTATCTGCTTATTTTTCTACTGATTCCGCTGCTATCTTTTAAAAATCTGTTTTCAAAAGAAATTCCCAATGAAAGCAAAATATTATTGCTGCTATCATTAATTGGTCTGGGAGGCTATTTTTTTGATGCCCTATTTAATTTCCCAATGGAAAGGGCAACTATGCAAGTATATTTTGTTTTATTGTATGCTTTAAATATAAATGAGAATTACAAACTCAGGTCTTTTCGAAACATCAGGCCCAGGTTTGCTTCAAACAGTTTACAAGTCTATTTACCAGTAGCCTTATTGCTTGCATTACCTTCCACTTTGATTACATATAAAACATGGGAGTCAATGGTTGTTCAGAATACTGTTTTTCCAGATATCAATGCAGATGTGCTTACTTATAAATCCTATGACATAAATGACCAATTCCCTTCCATACCTAATCTTACTATGTGGGGCTTACCTATTAGTTCAATAAAAGGCAGGTATCTTATTAATGAGAAGAAATTTGACGAAGGGGTAGCCATGCTAGATAAAGTTTCAAAAGAAAACCCTTTTCTCTACTACGCCGAGTTTTTGAAAGGGAAAATGTATTATGAGAATGGGCAGTACGACAGTGCCTACAAATATGCTATCATAGCTTTTGATAACCGCCCACTCAACCTTGCATATTTCGGTCTTTTATCTTTCGCCTGTGCTCAAAAAAATGATTCCCTGCGCCTAAAAAATGCTTTTGTCGAATTCAATAAATATAGAAAAGACCCCGCAGTTTCAGGTGCCTGGAATAATTACCTTTTTGCCCTTACACGAATGAAATATCCTGTACCGTTTATGCTTAAGGTAGCAGACAGTGCTTTAGTATTATTTCCAAAAGACTCTGTGACCATTCGTAATAGCATAACCATGCATCAAATGGCAGGGGATAATAAAACGCCTGCAATAGCAAATGCTGTTGGGCAGCCTACCAACCCAACACAGAGTGTAAATACACAAAATGCGCCTGCTGCAGCAAACCCTAATACCCCTCCTCCTCAATTAACAGCAGCAATGAAAGACAGTGCCATGTTCTATGATATTTTTAAAAGAGGGAATGAAGCGTTTGTGAAAAATGATTTTAAAAAAGCGATAGACCTATATCAAAAAGCCCAAATTATTAATCCCACATTTTATCCTGCTATGGAAAACATTGGACTATCCTATTTTCTACTACAGGACTATGGAACCGCTGTACAGTATCTTGACAAAGCCATTGCCAGTAAAATGTCTGTGGATGGCAAAGCAGAATACTTTAGAGGAATTGCATTAATTGATATGGGAAAACGAGATGAAGGATGTCAATCTTTTCTGATTTCGGAAGGCAAGAAATATTATGATGCCAGAAGATTATATGATTTGAACTGTGTACCGCAACCAGCTACTCCGCAAAATCCTCCGAAACAATAGTTTTCATTTATTAATGATCTTTATGGAAGATACTGATTTGCACGTTTATCCTGAATCTATCCGATGGGGAATCATTGGTTGTGGCAATGTAACTGAAAAAAAAAGTGGCCCGGCGTTTAATAAAATTCCCGGCTCCTCATTAATAGCCGTTATGCGCCGTGATGCAGAAAAGGCACGAGACTATGCAAACAGGCATGATGTTCCCAAATGGTATTCAGATGCGAATGCACTTATCAATGATCCTGAAGTGAATGCCATTTATGTAGCTACTCCACCCGGCTCGCATGAAGTTTATGCAGTGGCAGCTTTACAAGCAGGTAAACCGGTATATGTTGAAAAACCTATGTCTATCGATACTGCTTCCTGTACCCGTATGTTAGCTGTTGCTGAAAAAACGGGAATGAAACTAACTATAGCCCATTATAGAAGGGCACTTCCTATGTTTCTTAAGATAAAAGAATTGATTAGCAACAATACTATTGGTAATGTACGATCGATAAGACTCAGTATGCTACAACCAGACAATTCTAAAGTAATTGCTGATGCTGAAACAAACTGGCGGGTGAATCCAGTTCTTTCCGGAGCGGGGCTTTTTTATGATCTAGCTCCTCATCAATTGGATATCCTATTATTTTTCTTTGGAAACCCTACTGAAGTATCCGGGTTTTCAGCTAACCAGGCGGGTTTGTATAAAGCTGAAGATATTGTTACCGGAATTATGCGTTTACCGGGAGATATTCTTTTTAACGGTCAATGGTGTTATACGGTTGCTGATGAAGCAAAAGAAGATATCTGTGAAATAGTTGGCTCCAAAGGCCGTATCTCATTTCCTGTATTTGGGTATGAAGTAACTATCCAGACAAAAGAAAAACACGAAGTGCTCAGCTTTACCCCTCCCCCACATATTCAACAGCCAATGATTGAAAAAGTAGTGCAATACTTTTCAGGAACCGGCCCTAACCCTTGCTCAGCCAAAGATGCAATTGAATCAATGAAGATAATGGAGCAGTTTGTTTATGGCAGTGTCTCAAAACGAGACAATCATCCATAGATATTATCAATGCCCATTCATTGTTGATTCTGCAATTTTTTTATCGATTATTTCTCGAGCAGATATTATTTTCTTTTGAATATTTTCGGTTAGTCCGGTGATATTAATATCTGTCATCTTACTGATTGCAGCTTTATACCAGTTTGCCCATACACTGATAATATGTTCCTGCTCCTCTGGCTTTGCTCCATTTTGAATAGCTTCCTTACTTAATAAATACTCAGTCTGTAATCGATCGATTGCGTTTTGGGTGATCTCATCTATCAACAATAGTGTGGTTTTTTCATTAGCAGCACTTAAAGTAAATGCTGCAGCCAATGCGCTTACGCCAATATTCTTCATTTCGCTAGGAGATACCATATCTAATCTATCCCCATCTGTATGGTAAAACTGATCTGTAAAATGCCACATTAGCAGGCCGGGTATCTTTGCATCTAAAAACGGTGTATGGTCGCTTCCCCCTTCAAATGGATTGGCATTGATCACCCAGTGATTTTCTTGCCCCTGCTGTCTGCATCGATTTAATAAAAAATCATTGAAGTAATGCGGAAACATATCCGATTCCTTCAGCGGCCTCCCTCCCCATTCTGTATGTTTATCATTTCCCCTAGTCCATATAGCCGAAGGGTCAGGCATTTTCTCGATGAGAAAACTGCCCCCAGTTTTCGTAATATCTTCTCCAACCATATCGAGACTTAGTCCCCAATGAATCCCCTTTGCCCGCACCGAATCATCTCGTATATACCTGCCTGTTGAAACAATTTCATCTCCCCATAAGAAAGTAATCGTTCTTGCCGGGCTAAATTTTTTCTCTTTAATTAATTTTGCTGTAACACGGGCCATTTCAGCGAGTGTCCCTACACCCGTAGCATTATCATTGGCACCTGGCTCCTGAACATGTGCACTAAATACAAACCGTTCATCAGGAAAAGAAACGCCTCTTGCATTGGCCACTAACGTAAGTTCTTCGGCTATATATATTTTTGATGTTACTTTAACCAGCACTTTTACGGTACCCTTTTCCAAAGCAGCTTTTAATTTTTCCTTTGCATCAAAAGAAAGTAGAATTCCCCATTTCTGTCTGGCAGAATCGAGATAAGGAATATTCTGAAACTGGATAGAGTGTATATTTTTTTGCGGCTGGGTATAAGCAGGAATCGAATAAGCCAATACACCTATTGCTCCGTTTTTCAATGCATTATTATATAGTGCCCCTGCAGAAGATTCACCAAATACAATTTTTCCGGTAAGGTCTTTTCCTTCGAAATCTGCTTTTGTCCCTTTTCCTACATAAACTATTTCTGCGATCACACCGTCTTTCGGAGTGCTGGCGGAATTGATGGCAATCATGTTTCGGTTGGTTGCAGATTGTAAAAGCGGTTCGTTTTCACCAACAATGGTTAGCGATGAACTAACCGGTTCCCAGGTAGGTCTTCTCATTTTACGCTTTTCAATTCGATAAGTCAGGGGGCCATCCGACTCACCACTTACTTCCTGTACAAACCCGGCAGATTGTAAAATATTTTCTACATAATGAATACTTGCATTAAACCCTGTATTGCCGGCAATTCGCCAGTATTTTTCAACAAAACCAACTGTTTTATAGGCGTTCGCCTCTTGAAAATGGTTAC
Organism: uncultured Bacteroidota bacterium; assembly: GCA_903926855.1. Lineage (GTDB taxonomy): Bacteria > Bacteroidota > Bacteroidia > Chitinophagales > Chitinophagaceae > Sediminibacterium. Next base: position 4,643 of record CAIYKV010000002.1, read on the forward strand.
GTAACAGAGGATAATATCCATCCACTACAGATCCCGTTGTTTTTTGAGATTGCCCAACTAAACAAACTAACAACAAGATCAATAAACTGAAATTCTTTTTCATATTCTTATTTACAAGATGAGTCATATTGTTTACTAAATGCTTATTGAAAATACATCAATTCTGAATATATCTATCTATACTATATAATCTTGTTGTTCCTATTAATTTTTCATCAATCGGCTGATAATTTGATCACCAGTTTCATTATTTTCCAAAATGTTGTGCTATTTAAAAATAGTTTACATAGAAATATTCGTTGAGTGCTGGTGTTAGTATTTTTATACATTCTTAGCGGAGTACAGAAAGAAAAATATGGGCAATTAATTGAATTTCCATCTATTTAATACCCTAACATGTTACATAATACTGACTTTTCATTGATACCCCGTTTTTGTAAGGGTAAAGCCATCCAAGATTCCCTATTTGGAAAGAAATTTTAGAATTTACCTAGCTCGCGGTATCCGTATTGGATTAGGGCAGGAATACCCCTGTAATACCTATGCATGACTGTATACTGCGGTTATACCTAGGCTATTATGCAACTTGTAAGCAAGTTGACTTCCTATAAAGTCTCTGGAAAGTCTCTATAAGGTCTCTATAGGGTCTCTATAAGGTCTCTATAAGTATGTTTGATTTCTGCCCTAATCGGGATAAAATGAGGATGGATATCGGTTTTTCAGGTGAATAGGAAGCAGTTGTTGCTTTCTTCACAATTTGACTTTATAAATATAAACAGTTTCTGGCTTTTCTCCAAGCGGTCTGAAATAAGCATCGACTATATTAATGGGGAAGGCTCAATGTCCTGTATTTATAATGTGTTGTCCTATTAAAATTAAGTCACCCTTTTATTCGGAATCTCGTGTCGCTCAGAGTCCCGAGTACTAGGGAGCCCCGTCCACAGGGACTGATTAGTAATTATTCATCTGACACACTATATAGATAGTTTTTGTTCATACTAATTAGCCAGATACTAAATAATCCTAATAGAACAACAGGTTATTTTCCAATAAAATATTCCATCTGTATGTCATAGATTTTACCATAAAAAAAGCTACGCTTATTTGATTAAGGGCGTAGCTTTCAATTAAACCAGTTATATTTTTTTATTCTTTGGCCGGTGTGATGATGATATTTCTAAAGCTAATCGGCCCATGATCTCCCTGTATCAATAATGGACCTGGCTCTGCTTCCCGGCTATTGATAGCACCTCCGGTAATACCCGGTATTTCCTGGTTACAGATTACCGTTTTACCGTTGGCGACAACAGTAACCATTCTTCCTACCAGTGTGATATCATAGGTTTGCCATTCACCGGGGGCTTTGGCAGTATTTTCGGAAGGTGTCAGAAAACCATAGATACCGCTAAACAGATCATTCTGCGGATACATTCCCTTATTGTCTTCTATCTGAACTTCATAACGTCCGCGAAGATATACGCCACTATTGCTACCCTGCGGATACATGAATTCGATATGCAATTTAAAATCGGTAAACTCTTTATCTGTTACCAGGTTAGAACCCGATTTTGGGCTAATCAGCATTCCTGAATCTGCTTTCCATTGGTTATTACCTGTGGCGTGCCATCCATCAAGACTGGTTCCGTTAAAAAGTTTTATCGGCTTTCCCCAAACAGGTGGTGTTTCCCTTTTGATTGCCGGTGCACGAACACCGGTAAAATCATATTTTTTCCCATCTGTATATTTCATGGTGCCTCTGATACTTTCTCCTTCCAATATACCTTCAAACTCCATATCATTATCTCCGGGTTCCCATTGTGGTGGGATGGCGAAACTAAATTTTCCATCCGTAAAGTTCACTTTTGCAACAGGGCGGGCACTACCAAAAGCATACACAAAACGACCTACCAGTGTATGATTGCCCGAATGTCTTACCTCTAACCAGGAAGGCAACTGCTTTCCGTCTTTATTAATCACTATATCCCATCTACCCTCAATGGCTGTAGGAGCGGCTTGTATGGAAGTAACGCCCAGTAATAAAATAAAAGGAAGTATAAAAAATTTCTTCCCTTTTTGTTTCTGTTTACTAAATTCCTTTTTCATATGGCTTTATTGTGGTCATGTAATATTTTACTAATGTAGGATTAAAAGATGATTTTGCTATAGGGGTATTTCACTTTAAAAAAGCCTGATCTAGGTATCTGTTCAATTATTGCAGGAAAAACAAGCTATTTTAATAAATATTCTCTATTTCTGCAAATGCCTGTTTAATTTAGAGCCATATGACAGCTGAGCAACAAAGACTGAAAGTAAATGCGTCAAAGAAAATACCGCTGGAACAGTGGGGGCCTTACCTGTCTGACAGACAATGGGGCACCGTTCGGGAAGATTACAGCGAAAATGGTGATGCCTGGAATTATGTTCCTTTTAATCACTCCCATTCGCGGGCTTATCGATGGGGAGAAGATGGACTTGGCGGGATCTCTGATTTTTTTGGAAATCTCTGTTTTGCAGTATCTCTATGGAATGGCAAAGATCCGATTTTAAAAGAACGGCTTTTTGGTTTAGGGAATAACGAGGGTAACCATGGAGAGGATGTAAAAGAGTTATATTACTATCTGGCGAATATCCCCTCTCATTATTACATGCAGATGCTGTACAAGTATCCACAGCAAAGATTTCCGTACGAAGATCTGACGATCAAAAATAAAAAAAGAAGTAAACTGGAGCCAGAATATGAGATATTGGACACCGGGGTATTTGACAACAATCATTATTTTGATGTATATATCACTTATGCAAAAATCAATAAAAAAGACATTGGCATAAGAATTGAAGTCGTGAACCGAGGCGATCAATCTGCCCCCATTACCATTTTACCTACTTTATGGTTTTTTAACAGATGGCAATCAAAGAATATTACTAAAAAGCCTTCTATAAAAGCAATTAATAAAGATTATCTGGTAAAAGCCAATCACGAGCGCATGGGAAGCTATTATCTTTATTTTCAGAAACCAGATGATATTTTTTTTACTGAAAACGAAACCAATACAGAAAAGTTATTTGGCATCAAGAACGAATCCATATTTGTAAAAGATGCTTTCCATGATGCAATTATTAATAATAAAAACACCGATCAACTTCGTGATAAAAAATCTGGAACAAAATTTTCTCCTGTATACAGATATACGATAGCCGCCGGAGGATCTCAGGTACTTCACCTGAGACTTAGCGATGTAATGATGGAATCTCCATTTACTAAAGGCTTTACAGATATTTTTGATCAGCGAAAATCAGAATCCGAAGATTTTTACAATGAGATATTACCCAGGAATATTTCTGATGACCTGAAAAATATTCAACGGCAGGCACTTGCTGGGATGTTATGGAGTAAACAATTTTATTATTATGATATAGAACGCTGGTTAACGGAACCGGATGGTTTTGCACATATCAGTAACCAACGCTCGAAGGGAAGAAACAGTGACTGGCAGCATTTAAAAAACCAGGATATTATTTTAATGCCCGATAAATGGGAATATCCCTGGTATGCGGCCTGGGACCTGGCTTTTCACTGCGTACCTATGGCAATGATTGATCCGAATTTTGCCAAACACCAGATCACACTGGTTATGCGGGAATGGTATATGAAACCGGATGGGCAATTACCCGCATATGAATGGAATTTCAGCGATGTAAATCCCCCGGTTCATGCGTGGTCGGCATTACAGGTTTATCAGATCGAAAAAGATAAAACAGGAAAGGGAGATATCAACTTTCTAAAAAAAGTATTTCATAAACTGTTATTGAATTTTACCTGGTGGATCAACCGGAAAGACCCGAATGGTCATAATATTTTTGAAGGCGGCTTTCTGGGTCT
>CAIYKV010000003.1 GCA_903926855.1 uncultured Bacteroidota bacterium
CGGCTAACTGTTTTATGACCGTTGATCCTAGCAAAAAAAGAAAGGTACAAAAAGAAAAATTGTTTTGAAATAACCTGTGATTATTGCAAATAGCAGGATTAATTATGCAATCGGGGTTGTAATATAGGGCGATAGATAAGTTAGGGGATAAAAGCAAAAAGTAAAATAGAAAGCTACAAAGTAGTCCAAGTTAATAGATATTTTCTATGAGATTATAAATTAAATAGATAAATGATTTGCTAAATCCTTGATACCTTCACCTTCCTTAGTTTACTAAAAACAGATACAAATGGATAAAGACAAAAACCTGACTACCTCCGCTACAGATAATGGCATAGCCAAATGCCCTTTTCACGGAGGAGCCATACAGCAAAGTGCAGGAAGTGGTACCAGAAACAGAGACTGGTGGCCCAATCAGTTAAAATTGAATATTCTTCGGCAAAATTCTTCATTGTCTAATCCGATGGATTCGGGTTTCAACTATGCGGATGAATTTAAGACCCTGGACCTGGATGCGGTAAAAAAAGACCTATTTGCATTGATGACAAATTCACAGGACTGGTGGCCGGCAGATTATGGTCATTATGGACCCTTCTTTATCAGAATGGCCTGGCATAGTGCGGGTACCTATCGTATCTCTGATGGCCGTGGTGGTGCCGGATCAGGTACCCAGCGATTTGCACCTTTAAACAGCTGGCCTGATAATGCCAATCTTGATAAAGCACGTTTATTGCTTTGGCCGGTTAAAAAGAAATACGGCAAAAAAATTTCCTGGGCAGATCTGATGATACTTGCCGGTAATTGTGCACTTGAATCCATGGGCTTTTCAACATTTGGTTTTGGCGGTGGACGTGAAGATGTTTGGGAGCCTGAAGAAGATGTTTATTGGGGTGCTGAAAAAGAATGGCTGGGAGATAATCGGTATACGGGTGATCGTGAATTAGAAAACCCGCTGGCTGCAGTTCAGATGGGATTAATTTATGTGAACCCCGAAGGTCCTAACGGTAATCCTGATCCATTGGCTTCAGCGCGTGATATTCGTGAAACCTTTGGTCGTATGGCCATGAATGATGAGGAAACCGTTGCACTGATTGCAGGCGGTCACACATTTGGTAAAACTCATGGAGCTGCCGATCCGGGTAAATACGTGGGTCCCGAACCTGCTGCTGCAGGTATTGAAGAGCAAGGGTTGGGATGGAAAAACACCTTCGGCAGTGGTAACGGAGAAAATACGATTACCAGCGGGTTGGAAGGTGCATGGACTACCACACCTACCAAATGGAGCAATAACTATTTTGAAAATATGTTTGGCTTTGAATGGGAATTGACCAAGAGTCCTGCAGGAGCGCATCAATGGAAACCCAAAAATAGCGGGGGGGCCGGTACGGTACCGGATGCACACAATTCTTCCTTACGTCATGCGCCAACGATGCTTACTGCAGATCTTGCTTTGAAAGTTGACCCTGTTTATGGGCCAATAGCAAGAAGATATTTCGAACATCCTGATGAGTTTGCAGATGCGTTTGCTCGTGCATGGTTCAAACTGACTCACCGTGATATGGGTCCGATCTCACTCTATCTTGGAAAGGATGTACCTTCTGAAGAGCTCATCTGGCAAGATCCCATCCCAGTTGTTACAAATGAATTGATTAACGAAAAAGATATCGAGACACTGAAAGCTAACATACTTGCTTCCGGACTTTCCGTAGCAGCGTTGGTATCAACAGCCTGGGCTTCAGCATCAACATTCCGTGGATCGGATAAACGCGGTGGTGCAAATGGAGCTCGTATTAGACTTGCTCCACAGAAAGATTGGGAGGTTAATAATCCAGCTCAACTGGCGAAAGTTTTGGATTCACTTGTGGGAATCCAAAAAGATTTTAATAGTGTTCAATCTGGCAGTAAAATGGTTTCATTGGCGGACCTGATTGTATTGGGTGGATCTGTTGGAATTGAGAAAGCGGCAAAAGATGCAGGACATTCTGTGAAAGTTCCTTTTACACCTGGTAGAACCGATGCATCTCAGGAGCAAACAGATATTGAATCATTTGCAGTACTGGAACCCAATGCAGATGGTTTCCGAAATTATATGAAGTCGAAGCACAGGGTATCAGCAGAGGAAATGCTGATTGACAAAGCACAGTTATTGACTCTTACCGCACCAGAGATGACAGTTTTGGTGGGCGGTATGAGAGTTCTTAATACAAATTTTGATCAGTCACAGCATGGAGTTTTTACCAAACAACTGGAACTGCTGACAAATGATTTCTTTGTTAACTTACTGGATTTGAGTATTACCTGGAAAGCCAGTTCAGATACCCAACAGGTATTTGAAGGCCATAATCGTTCCAATGGAGAACTCAGGTGGACCGCTACCCGTGCTGATCTGATCTTTGGTTCCAACTCAGAACTCAGGGCTATTGCTGAGGTATATGGCTCTGAAGACTCGTCAGAAAAATTTGTAAAGGATTTTATAGCAGCATGGACTAAGGTGATGAATCTTGATCGGTTTGATCTCGCTTGATTGTAATATAGCGTAAGAATCATTTACAAGGTGGCCCCTCAATAGGCCACCTTTTTATTTCTGGTCTATGATACTTTGATTACCAGATTATATATTGTAAAAAGGAGTATTTTTAAGCATAGTATTTCAAACATGTTAAACAACATCTTATGTCAATAAACTCATCACGCCGGGTATTTCTCTACCAAAGCAGTCTGGCATCTCTCGGTATATTGGTTTCGGGCAAATCTGTTTTTGCCGGAAATTTGCTGCAGACAAAACCGAACTCTTTGATTAAAGGAGTGCAGATAGGCGTTACTACCTATTCATTTAGGAGCATGCCCGGTCACCCCGATAAACTGCTGCAATATTGTATTGATAGTAATATCAATGCAGTTGAATTAAAAGGTGATGAGGTAGAAGACTATTTAGGCAAACCCGTTAACCCGGTCAAGCCATTACCCAGGGTAGCCGGACAGCCTAAGCAGGAGTTGAGTGAAGAGAGTAAGGCCCAGGCTAAACAATACATACTGGATGTAGCTGCCTGGAGAGAATCTGTTTCTATGGATAAGTTTGAAATGATTCGAAAAAAATTCAATGCAGCAGGTGTATTTATTTTTGCCTTCAAGCCCAATGCGCTGGCGCCAGAAAATACAGATGGTGAAATCTCATATGCCATACGTGCAGCAAAAACATTAGGTGCCACTATGGTTACTGTTGAATTGCCTGCTGATCCTGCCCAAACCAAGCGACTGGGTGATTTGGGTGAGAAATATAAAATGTATATAGGTTATCATGCTCATTTGCAGGCATCTGAAACCGCTTGGGATACTGCATTGTCTCAATCGCCTTACAATTCTATGAACCTGGACTGTGGCCATTATATTGCTGCAGGTAATTCCAAAGAAAGTTTATTGAAGTTGATCGAATCAAAACATAAACGAATTACCAGTATGCATATCAAGGATCGGAAAACTAAAGATAATGGCGGCATAAATATGCCATGGGGTGAGGGAGATACGCCTTTGAAAGAAATATTCACACTGATGAAAGAAAAAAAATATAAAATGCCTGCCACGATTGAATTGGAATATGATATCCCGGCAGGTTCTGATGCAGTAAAAGAAACAAAAAAATGCAGAGACTTTGCACAATTATTGTTGGAAGCATAGTGCCATACAAATAGTATCAGTTATAAATGGCAGATAGATTCTATTAGCCATTTATATTATAACTCTACATTTTTTATAAATCTTTTTTCTTCTGCTTATTAAATTGTGTAATACTGTTCCCATCCTTTTCTTGGCGGGATTCCTACCAGCATATCATTGGCTAGTTTATGATTGGTGATGGTTTTTGTTTTCCTGTCGAATTTGAGTGTGGTATTTAATTTTTGAGCCAATACACCCAAACAGAAAACCTGGCTTAAAGGACCGGCAATTGCAAAAGGAGAACGGGTTTTTTCCTGTCCCATACAAGCTTTTAAATAATTGGCATAATGGTTAGAAGTACTAGCGGGCACTTCTGGTAGCAGGGATGCCATCTGTTTCGCTTTTTCTTCAGGAATAATGGAAAGCGTTGCTCCATGTGAGCCTCCTTTAAAAGTCAACTCTTTGCTATAAATGATTTTGCCAGGGTTTAATTTTGCAGCCTGTATAACCCCGGTACTGGGTGGTGGAATATTAGGGTCTAATCCCATCACACCATAACCCGCAGGAATGGGAGGTAAATTATTTACTCCATCATACCAGGTAATATCACATGGCGGCATATGTTCTCTTGCTGGGAAACGGAATAGAATAGTGGATGATTGCGGATAGAAAAATTCGTTATGCCCCTCTGCTTTTACCAGAGACACTTCATAAGGTAATCCGAGATCAAGAAATTGGTGAGCTGTATCTATCAGGTGCGCGCCCCAGTCTCCAAGAGCCCCCATTCCAAAATCGTACCAGCATCGCCATTGTGCATTGATATAATCATGATTGTATGCATGCATTTGTGTTACACCATGCCAGGTATCCCAGTCCAGGGTTAACGGAATAGATTCTGCTGAAGGGAATTGGGTAATATGTGTATCCCATCCATGCCATCGACGTGCGCTATTCATATGTGCAGTTATGGCAGTTACATCCTTAATAATACCCGCTTCTTTCCAGGCTTTGAACTGAAAATAATTGGCTTCTGAATGCCCCTGATTACCCATTTGTGTAACCAGGTTCGGATGCAGGGCAGCTACTTTCATCATCAGTTCTACTTCCTGAAAAGTACGTGCCATTGGTTTCTCTACATATACATGTTTACCCATGGAAAGTGCCAGCATCGTAATGGCAAAATGAGAATGGTCTGGAACCCCAATGGTTACTGCTTCTATCTGACTCCCCATTTTATCGAACATAGTCCTGAAATCCTGAAACCTGGGAACTTCCGGAAATTTTTTTAAAACTTCCTGGGTATGCGGGGCGCCCATATCTACATCACAAAATGCCACAAAATTGGCCAGACCGGTTTTATCAAAAGACAGTACATCCTGTCCACCCTGGTTGCCAATTCCGATACAAGCCAGGTTTACTTTTTCACTGGTTTTGCCAGATTGCCCCCAGTGCGTAGATGCTTTGGTAACAAATGAGGGTAGAGCAGATCCCGCTGAAAGCAAAGCAGCATTTTTGAGAAAATTACGACGGTTTTCTTTTCTTGGTTTCATATAGCTCGAAGATAAATGGGTATGCAGGGATATCATTCGAAAAGATCCCTGGTTATTAAATAATGCGAGAACAACACTGACAACTTCGATTAATTAAACCCCGCAATGACGGTAATTTCCAGTTGCTCGGCAATCTCATCGGTATTGATTCCAAAATCAGCTCGCTTGATGTTGAAGATGCTTTTCAATGTTAGTTTACCTCCTGCTATCTTCACTGAACCGTTAGCGGTTATATTTTTTGTGACCCCATGAATGGTTAAGGCACCGGATGCCGTTACCGGATAATCACCATCTTTCGTAAAATTAACTGCCTGTATATTTTGAATATCCCCGTTAAAACTGGTTTTGGGATATACCTCGCTGTTCATATAATCCTTGTCATTAAAATGCTCCTGCATCATTTCATTTTCAAACTGAAACCCCCTGATTAATCCAGTGAACTTAAGATGCCCGGTTTTATCATTGAGTGAACAAGCTACTGAATGATTGGTGGCTTCAATATCTTCCGATGCATGAGAGAAAAACCGGATACTTGCTTTATTGGTAAGATAAGTTTTACCCTTTTCCTCAATCACAGGAGCTTTCTCCTGTTTAGCGCTATCTTTTTTTCCGATAGCAATCATGGGTTTATGAATCGTATCATTTTGAGAAGAATCCGCAAGAAGTTCTGCCGGGGATAATGAGACCTCAGTAACGGGGTGCTTTTTAAAATGGGTAGGAATATATTCTACAAATACCCATATATCGGTAGCTGTTAATACCAATGCAATGAAAGCAGCTACAAGGCTGCTTCTGTGTTTTGCAAAAAATGAACTGTCGATTTTTCTGGAATTCCTGATAACCAGTATCAAAACAAAGCCCCAGATGATTGCTGCAATCACAAACATCTGGGGTATTTCTTTCAGTAATTTTACAAACATAATCTACTATTCAAAATATATCTAAATGGATCTGTGCAAACTGTTTCCTACTCTCCATTATCTTCCTGGTGGAGGAGCAGCAGGTCTTGGTCCTTGTCCGGGTGGTGGTTGTTGTTGAGGCAATGGTTTGCCAAAAGGCTTCGGAGCGCCACGGTGACAGGTATTACAAGTTACCACCTGAATTTTTGCCGTATCTGATTCTGTATGCTTGATGCTGGAAATATATTTTTTATTCATTTCATCCGTCATGCGAATCATTTCTCTGGCAATATCTTTTTTGGGATTATCATCGCTGGGCATATCCATTTTTCTGGGATTGTCTTTTTCAGGTGCATGACAGTAATTACATTTTACACCCAGGTCAACTTTAAACTGGTCCATTGCATGATCCACTTCCTGATAAGTTGCCGTTGCCGGGAAGACTTTGATATTTTTTAGTTTTTTAACCGGCTGTTGCTGAACATTGAATGACTGGGTAATCAATGCGCCTGCAATCGTAATCACCAGTAAGAAGTTTAATTTTTTTCTGTGCTGTGCTAACATAGGGAAGTATTTTGACTAAATATAAAGCATCAAAAACAATTTTATAAAAATACCTGATGCTGATTCGGTAAAATGACAGTTTTTGCTGATAAAAACAATATATATTAAATAAATTTAATAAATGACTATTTTGAAAAATTGTCATTTACTGATGTTCTAGATAAAGTATTAACTAAGTCACTTTTTGTCAGATATCTCAGGCTTAATAAATTTTCAGGGGAATAACTATCTTACAGCAGAATTGGATTGTGATATCGGTAGTATCATTCTTTTAAAACTTTGGCGGAAGCGGTTTAACCTGTTATATGTTATGTGTTTTGAAAGCATTGTTGGGGCCTTGAATAGCGCATTAAGTAAATTCAATAAATCAGTAGTCTAAGCGTTTCCGATCATCTATATAATCATTTTATGAAAAGAGCTATTGCCATTTCCCTGTTATTGGTTTCCTGCAATCAGTTTACCAGTAATCCTTCCAAAAGCGAATCAACTTTTTCTCTGAACAACAAAAAAGCCATCGTATATACAACAGCAGATAGTACGGAATTGCGGTTATCCGCTACCGATACATTGCAGTTTTCTGAACAGGGGCAACCTGTTGAAACACAGGTTTGTGTTTTTGTTGATCCTCTAAAAAAGTTTCAAACCCTATTGGGAATTGGAGGGGCTTTAACAGATGCATCAGCCGAAACTTTTGCAAAACTTCCTAAAGAAAAACAAAATGAAGTATTGCAGGCCTATTATGATTCAAAAAAAGGAATTGGGTATACACTCGGAAGAACAAATATTCATAGCTGTGATTTCTCCAGCGGCAGTTATACGTATGTTGCCGATGGCGACAGCGACCTAAAAACGTTTTCTGTAGCCCATGATGAAAAATACCGTATCCCATTGATTAAACAGGCAATCGCTACTGCGGGTGGTAAACTTACTTTATTCGCCAGTCCCTGGAGCCCACCATCCTGGATGAAAGAAAATAATGATATGCTACATGGGGGGAAATTGAAGCCTGCTTATTACCAGGCATGGTCTATGTATTATACAAAATTTATCAAGTCATACGAACAGCAAGGTATCCCCATCTGGGGCATTACGGTTCAGAATGAGCCTATGGCTACGCAAACATGGGAATCCTGCAATTATACGGCAACGGAAGAACGCGATTTTTTAAAAAAATACCTGGGACCTACGATGGAGAAACAAGGATTGGGAGACAAGAAAATAATTGTCTGGGATCATAACAGGGATTTAATCTATCAAAGAGCCAGCACTATTTTCGATGACCCCGAAGCAGCTAAATATGCATGGGGATTAGGATTTCACTGGTATGAAGACTGGAGTGGCGGTGACCAGGTATTTGACAATGTAAAAAGAGTTGCGGAGGCCTTTCCTTCAAAAAATATTTTGTTTACAGAAGGTTGTAACGGGCCATTTGATATGAAAAAGATCAATGACTGGAAATGGGGTGAGCGATATGGAAAAACGATGATTGAGGATTTTAATAATGGGTCTGTGGGCTGGACAGATTGGAATATTTTACTGGATGAAAATGGAGGCCCGAATCATGTGGGTAATTACTGCTTTGCACCCATTCATGCAGATACCAAAACTGGTAAGCTGTATTATATGAATGCGTATTATTATATAGGGCATTTTTCTAAGTTTATTAAACCGGGAGCTAAAAGAATTATTAGTTCTGCAAGCAGAAGTGCTTTGTTAAGTACAGCATTTATGAATGCAGATGGTAGTGTTGCTGTAGTGGTAATGAACCCGGGCAATCAGAAAGTTCCCTATTATTTATGGATTTCGGGGAAATCTGTTTTAATCAACAGTAAACCACATTCTATACAAACAGTTGTTTTTTAAAGAATGAATAAAATTTTATGATTGGTAAAAAAATAGTATCCATGTAGGTTTCAGGTACATGGATACTATTCAAATTATCCGACTGCTCCACCACCACTACCGGCAGCTGGTTTTTTAGATTTTGATTTTTTTAAATCAATAGCCTTTACTCCTCCTGTTTTTCCGCTTTTACTTGCAGGCGGTTTCTTTTTGGATATTATTTTAGTTTGACTACCTGGTTTGCCACCAGTTTTTCCGCTTTTGCTAGCAGCAATTTTCTTTTTAGCACTGGGTTTTACTTCAACTCCTTTTAGCCCGCCTTTCCCTCCGCCCTTACCTGCTTTTATTTTCTTTTTAACAGTAGGCTTTAACTCATTTCCTTTTGCACCGCCCTTAACACCTGCGCTTCCTGCCACAATTCTTTTTTTAGCAATGGGCTTTACCTCATTTCCTTTTGCACCACCTCTAGTTCCTGCGCTTCCTGCAGCAATTCTTTTTTTAGCAATGGGCTTTAGTTCATTCACTTTTGCTCCACCTCTTTGACCACTTTGACCTGATGCTGATTTTTTATTTGGTTTTGTTTTTTTGCTCATAATGGGCTGTTGTTTTTTTAGTTGTTTTTGTAATGTTTTTTTCGCTTTTGTGAGGGCTAATAAATCGGCTGCTAATTTTGCAAGGTTTATCCCTATTGGGTTTTTATTGTCAGCAATGAAATCTTCTGTTACTATTGCATAGAGTTCATCACAATAAGCGTCCCAGAAGTCCCAGCTTATTTTTTTCTTTTTCCCCCAACTAATACAGGTCAGGTATTTAGTATCATATGCTAAAACAGTTACGGCATGACCACCAAAAGAACCAGGTGCATTATCCCCGGTTAGTCCTCCAGGCATCAATTCCCATACCTCCTGCCCCTTTATGGTGTTAGGTAAATTTAAACCTACATAGATACCGCCAAACAGGTAAACAGCTGCTTTAACCAGGTCATGATTTTTATATTGAATAGTAGCATATGCCCTAATTTTATGGCCACCAATTCCCTTTTTACGCCAGTAATTCATGGCATCTGAGAGATATATTGGATTGTCATTTTTGCCGGTAGCCGGGTCATAGCCGGATAGTGCAATAAATGCTTTTAAAATTGCCTTATCGCGTATGATATTCTCTTTTTTGGCATAGTTAGAACCTGGCGCGATTTAATTTATGAGGCACTGCCTTAATCTTCTCTAGCCAATCAATCATTATTGCAACAGTAATCCCCGAATTGGACACTGTTTTTTTGAATTATCATCTATATTCGGTTTGAGTAGGCAAGCTATCTAATCTTGTCCTGAATCAAAAGATTAGTTAAACTAAAATTATTTTGGGTTAATAATAAAATTCGGTTTAAATTAAAGCCTAATTATTCAAATTGATTCTTTGCTATGACAAAATTGAATCGCCAGTCCAAATATTTTATACCTTTTATCCTTGTCACAAGTCTTTTTTTTCTTTGGGGGTTTGTACATAACCTCGACCCGATATTGATACCGCATCTCAAAAAATCCTTTAGCCTGTCAACACTGCAATCCTCACTGGTAGATTCCGCTGTATTTATTGCCTATTTTCTAATGGCACTTCCTGCAGGGTTTATCATGAAGAAATACGGGTACAAAGCAGGTATTATTACCGGGTTGATGCTTTTTGCAACAGGTTCTTTCTTGTTTATACCGGCTGCGAATACACAACAATATATTTTTTTCCTGATGGCATTGTTTATCATTGCTTGTGGACTTACCATTCTCGAAACCGCAGCAAATCCCTATGCGGCTTCTCTTGGAGATCCTGCTACGGCTACCCAGCGATTGAATTTTGCCCAATCTTTTAATGGACTGGCAGTTACTTTGGCACCGATTATCGGGGCAAGAATTATACTTACCAAGGGGTTTTCTGATGCTGAATTAAATAAAATGACGGCTGCAGCCAAACAAATGGCACTTGCTTCTGAAGCTTCCAGTGTAAAAACCCCTTATTTTATTTTGGGAACAATTATCCTGGTAATTGCGATTTTGTTTGCGCTCATTAAATTACCTGAAATACAGGAAGAGGGAGAAATCAGTGCAGGGAAAAATATTTTTCATGCTTTCCGGCACAGACACCTGCGTTGGGCGGTGGCTTCTCAATTCTTTTATGTTGGAGCACAGGTTTGTGTATTCAGCTTTTTTATTTTGTATGCTGTAAAAGCCGCAGGTATCGATAAAATTAAAGCAGCTGATTACCTGGGCTGGGGTTGTGGAGTAGCATTTATGATAGGCCGCTTTTTTGGCACATTCCTGATGAGATATATACAACCCAATAAATTACTTGCATTCTATTCTTTCATGAACATACTTCTTTGCGGAGTAGCTATTTTTAGTCATGGTTTAATAGCCGTATATGCCGTTATCGGTATCGCTTTTTTTATGTCCATCATGTTTCCTACTATTTTTTCCTTGGGAATAAAAGGGTTGGGCGGTGATGCAAAATTTGGCAGCAGCCTCATCATTATGGCCATCGTGGGCGGTGCAGTTTTGCCCCCTATATTAGGACAGATCAGCGATGTTACAGGCAATATACAGAATGGATATATTGTTCCTTTATTGTGTTTTGTAGTGCCCCTGATTTTCGGGCTTAAAACACATGAAGTAGCAATGCCTTTAAAAAAATAATGCGTAAAATCTGTGCAAATCAGTGCTATCTGTGGCAAACAAAAAAGCTAACTTGCAATAGAATCAGTCATTTTAAAAAAGAAGGATATGTTCTCTCTTATAAATAAACATGCAGTCATCACCGGAGCCGGAAGTGGTATTGGTAAATCCATTGCTGAAACTTTTGCCAGGCAAGGTGCTACGGTGCATATTATTGAACTGAATGAAGCAGGCGCATCAGAAACTGTAAAAGCAATTGAACAAGCAGGTCAACAGGCATTTGCTTATGGATGTGATGTCAGTAATCAGGAACAGGTAAAAAAAGTGTTCGAAAGGATCGGCACCCTGGATATATTGGTAAATAGTGCCGGAATTGCACATATTGGAAAAGCGGACACCACTTCAGTAGAAGAGTTTACCAGAATATTTGATGTAAATGTAAAAGGGACCTATAATTGTTTGCACGAAGCTATCCCTTTACTGAAACACAGGGGAGGCGGGGTGATATTAAATATTGCTTCTATTGCAGCATGGGTAGGTATCCCTGACAGGTTTGCTTATAGTATGAGTAAGGGGGCTGTGTTTGCTATGACCTTAAGTGTAGCCAAAGATTATATGCAGGATCATATTCGATGTAATTCCATTTCTCCCGCCAGGGTACATACCCCATTTGTAGATGGGTTTATTGCTAAGAACTATCCGGGTAAAGAAGATGAAATATTCGAAAAACTGTCCAAATCACAACCTATCGGCCGAATGGGATCTACGGAAGAAGTAGCTGCACTTGCTTTATACCTGTGCAGCGACGAAGCTTCCTTCATTACAGGAAACGATTATCCAATTGATGGCGGCTTTATCAAACTAAATAACTAATGCTGATATACCTGCTCATCCTTTGCATTTCTCAGTATAAGAGTTAGTGATTATGAATAGGCAGAATAGTAAGTATTTATCGGTAGAATCTAACACTCAACTCATGAGATGAACTATCGATTACTTACATTCGTTATTCCTAAACCCGTCTTCAAAAACATTACACCCGAAGTTCATGTACGATATTTGTTGTGTTGGGCATATTACATTAGATAAAGTAGTTACTACGAAAGCTACTTTTCATATGCCGGGAGGAACAGCTATTTATTTTTCCAGTGCCATCCGGAATATGCCGCTGAAATATAGCCTGGTTACTTCCCTTGCTGGTAAAGAGATGGATATCGTTGCCGGTCTTCGTGAAAAAGGGATAGAGATAACCGTATTACCCAGTAACCATACTGTATATTTCGAAAATATTTACGCTGAAAACCAAGACCATCGTACGCAACGTGTAACACAGAAAGCAGACCCTTTTCTCCAAGGTGTATGGAATGAAATGGAGGCAACAATATATCATCTGGGCCCATTACTTGCAGATGATATACCCGTATCATTGATAAAAATGCTGGCTGCTAAAGCAAGGGTATCATTGGATGTTCAGGGATATTTGCGGGAAGTACGAAATGAAAATGTATACCCGATTGACTGGGTCGATAAGTTGGAAGCACTTCGCTATATTGATATTCTAAAAGCCAACGAGCATGAAATGGAAGTATTAACAGGCAGCAGTGATGTATATACAGCGGCAAGAATACTCAATGAGTGGGGAGTAAAAGAAGTGGTAATTACACTGGGCAGCATGGGCTCTGTTATTTATAAAGAAGCTGTTTTTTATCATATCCCTGCCTATAAGCCTATCGCAATTGTAGACGCTACCGGTTGTGGAGATACGTATATGGCTGGCTATTTATACCAGCGGATCAACGGAGCAGATATACAGGAAGCCGGAGAATTTGCAGCTGCAATGGCTACCCTAAAAATCGAATCATCAGGCCCTTTTACGGGCAACCGGCAGGATGTGGAGGAAGTATTACGTACCCATACAGTTGGTTGATAGGCATCTTTTGATGTAATGGATAGTGTAAAAGTCCAAACGACCAATTACCAATATCCAATATATCATTTGCAGATAATCCTCACTTCACAACTTGGGTCAGATTTCGATATTAGGATGTGTAATCATACTGCGAGATAGGTAAAATCTGATTTTGTGGCCGGCAAAATGATAATTTTATCGATTTATTACATGGAAATTATATATTACTAATTTGTTTATATATATTAGCTGATCAACCATTTAATACACAGTTTTCAGTGTAAATACTTTAAAAGAAATTGACGAATGATAAAATGGCTGTTGGCTTTCTTTTGTTTATGTATGGTGAAATCTGGGTTTTCGCAAAACACCGCGGTTTCCTGCAATGTACAAACAACCTATACGGTTGATGGTAGATTAACAAAATTCGTTGGATCTCAAACCATAGATAGTACTAAAGATATGGTAACCTCATTGGGCGCTGAGCTTACCGGAAGCTATTATTATATAACTATTCGGGTGGTATACAAAACTGCTGTAAAAACAGTGGTAGGCGATCTGGTCATTCAATTTTCGGATAATACTTCGATGAATCTGCCCTTAACGAATTGTAATAGTATGGGTGCGGGTATTTTTGAATCTACCACCTGTAGCTATATTGTATTGGACAAGTTTATAAGGCCATTAACTATTAAGTCAATTGATAAAATCATTTTTCGAATGATTGATAATACATTTAAAGCAATTGACCTGAAAACCAAAAGCACTCTTCTCAAAGATGCTTTAACCTGCCTCCAGCGATAATTAATTCCCTGGATGCAGGCGATAGTGGAAGCATGTTAGCTCTATTTCCTACTTTTCGGATAGTTAGCTTCCAGTATCATATTTATTCTTATTTTAGATTTCCTTTTACAACTACTACTTATGAAGAGAGCTATCCTTTTATCTGTTTTGTTTTGCCTGTTTATTTTTGGAAATAGTATTGCCCAGGGTAAACCTGAGTGGAATGGTATATTCAATAATATTAACCAGGATGTACAAACCAATTCCAAAGCCTATGCAACCCTAAAAGAAGCTACTGAAACCATTGGGCATAGATTAACCGGTTCAGCGAATGGTAAAAAAGCGGAAGAATACGCTTATAACCTGTTAAAGAGTTACGGATACAAGGACCTCCATTATCAGCCATTTGAAGTAGAAAGCTGGAGCAGGGGTAAACTATCTGTTACAGTAGGAGAGCAGGATAAATTACAACCAGTAAAAGCTGTTACCCTTGCGCATTCTCCTGTAAAAGCAGATGTAATCCTTGAATTAGTAGATATGGGAAATGGTCTTGAAGAAGACTATCTTTCAAACCCTGGTAAAGTAACCGGTAAAATCGCCCTGGTTTACCTAGGTGTATTACCTGGTTCAAAGCCTGGCACAAAAACCTTACACAGATCTGAAAAAACAGCTATTGCTACTAAATATGGCGCAAAAGGAATTATTATTATCAACACGCCTGATGGCGGTATTTTATTAACTGGCACAGCTTCTGTTACGGGTAAACTCATCCCTATTCCGGCTGTTTGTATTGGTAAAGAAGATGGACTTCGCCTTAGACAACAATTATCTGCCGGTAAACTATATAGTCATATTTCTATGACCAATTTTTCCGGAATGATCAAAGCCAGAAATGTAGTGGCCACTATAAAAGGTAAAAAATACCCTACCGAAAAAATTGTGGTTGGCGGTCATCTGGATAGTTGGGATTTAGCCACCGGGGCGATTGACAATGGAATAGGCTCTTTTTCTGTATTGGATATAGCCCGCTGTTTTAAAAAGCTAAACCTGCAACCCGATCGCACGGTTGAGTTTGTTATGTTTATGGGTGAAGAAGAAGGATTATTGGGCTCTAAGGCTTATGTTGAGGAAGCTGTCAAAAATAAAAGCATTACTCAACTCCGGTATATGCTGAATTATGATATGACCAATGATCCAAAAGGATTTTCTACTACGGCCGAAGAAAGTAAAGAACTGTTTCAATACATAGGCGGCATTGCCCGCTCAATCGATTCCAGTTTTAAAAACCAGTTCCGCACCGGAGCAGGTTTGCATAGTGATCACCAGCCATTTATGTTATATGGAATTCCTACAGGCGGTGGTTCAGGTGGTGGTTTGCCAAATAATGCCGGTCCCTGTTACCATGCAGATTGTGATAAATTCAGCCTGGTTGATGAACAGGGTATGAAAAATACGGTAAGGTTTAGTGCTATGTTATTATATGGCATTGCAGATGCCCCCGAAATCAAAGCCAAACATTTTACAGATGAAGAAACAAAGGCCTTCTTGCTAAAAAATAACCTGAAAGAACCTTTGCAGATTGCCGGAGAATGGCGCTGGAAAGAGTAAGGAAATTTGATTCCAGGCTTTATCTAATTAGGGAATACTAATCATAGGTCTCAGTAATTTCGATAGCTACTAATCCATTATTATAATCTGGATAGTCTGGACAATTCTGGCACCAATTGGGTTTGATCCATTTGATAAATTCTGCATCATACAAAAGATTACCGATGGTGAAAGAAATGGTTTCGCCTATCTGGTAATCGCTTGAATAAGAAATTCTTCTTTTAATATCTTTTGCCCCATTGGCTTTAATGATTGCGATAAATTCTTCCTGTGTATTTCCCCCTTCATTTTCCAGGATATTGGCATTATTTTCCTGGTTCGGTGTAGCCCTTCTATATCGGTAAGTGGAAGCAAGACGAATACCCAGATCCAGCCAGTTTTGAGGTAATACATGATGAGATACTGCTAAAAAACTGATTTTTACAACCGATTGATCAGGGCTGGTATACAGGTAAAACTTATCACCCGACATGCTGAAACGGGTACACCGAAAACTGGAATCAGGCATTCTTATTTTGGCTACACAGATTCCTTTACTTTCTATCTCTGCATTTTTTGTAATTCCCATGCGGATACCCAATGGTAAAACAGCTAACTGGCTTTGTGCCAGAATAATAGTATCTGATACAAATGTGAGTAATAGGGTACTGATAAGTATGTAGTAGATACGTTTCATGAAAATACTCCTTTCCATGCGCGGTTAAAAGGGCTATTCAGCAAAAGCATGGTCGGCTAAGCAATCGGTATCCTACAATATAATACTTATATTAATTATGTTAGCCTTTTTTGTGGTCTTTTTACTACAACTTGTGGGTTTTCAATGGGTTATTTCTTCAATATTGGTCTGAGAACCTCTATTTTTCCATCAATCATATCCTTTTGCCAGCTCAATCCCAGAATAGTTGCAATCAGCGGGTATACATGCACATTTTCAAAACTGCCAATCGACATATTGTTTTTGAAAGCTGGTCCCCAGGCATAAAAACTGGCATGCATATCTGGAATGACCGGATCAAATCCATGTTTACCCAGAGAAGTTGAACGATTACCTAAATTAAAAACTTTCGGCAGATGGGGTACCAGCAAAATATCTCCGATCCGGTTATAATGATCATCTGAGCGACTATAATGCCATTGCTTAGGCATATCTTCCGTAAGATACACATCAAAATCCCTGGCTTCTTTCTGTAAAGCCTGGTAGGTTGGCAAAATGTCTTTTTTGTCTTTTGCATACAGGTGCACCAGTGCATCACCTGATGGAATAATAAATTTAGCAGGGTCGATGGAGGATGGTAATTTCAAGGTATTCTTATTATCTACCACTGTCATTCCATGGTCAGAAACAAATACAAAATTGATAGGCAGGTGTAATGAGGCTGCCATAGTATTCAATTTTCCAACTGATTCATCAACAAAATGAACAGCTGCTTCTGTTTCTTTTGAATCAGGTCCATACAAGTGTTCAGCATGATCTACTTCCGGGAAATAAAATGTAATCAGGTGGGGCCTTTTATCTTCCGGTAATAAAAGCCAGTTCTTAACGGTCTCTATGCGTGAATCGATGCCGATTTTATCATTGTAGATATAATAATAGCTGGGTCTTGTATCCTGGATATTACTTTCAGATGCTACCCAGTAAAAAGAAGCAGATAACATATGCTGTTTCTCTGCCAAAACCCATAAAGGGGTTCCCCCATACCAATAAGGATCAGCTACCTGTTTTTTATTACCCATACTATAACTGGTATCTCTACTTTCATCAAAAAAGGAATTATCAACGAGACCATGATGGGAAGGGTATAAGCCTGTAATAATGGTATAATGATTAGGAAATGTAACTGAGGGGAAAGAGGGCTGCATATAACTCGCAGCCACCCCCTGTTTTCTTAACCTCAGTAAATTGACAGCCTGGTATTTGTCAGCCAGATCGGCACGGAAACCATCGGCAGAAATCAAAATGATATAAGGTTTATTCGTTTGTTCCTTACTATTTACTCTTCCGGCAACAACCTGTTGTGTTGTATCCTGAGCAGAAGCCATTGAAAAAAAACAAAAAACAAATGCAATAGAGATACAATTCTTAAATACCATAAATAGATTTTGATTGAAGAGTAATAATAATACTTTTGAAATAGCTATATAAACGAATATTATCTGGAAAATCTTTTTTGAATCAATAAACTTATAAAAGCCGTAACCAGCCCGGTAATAATGCCCGCACCTACATCTACGGGAAAATGTTGTGCAAGATAAATTCTTGAATAACCAACCATCGATGCATACAAAAATCCAAGTGGTATGACCCATCGATTCCTGATCAACAAACAGCCTGTTAAAAAGATACTAAAAGCCGTACCGGTATGTCCTGAGGGAAAACTATTCACTTTGTTTAATTCCACACCTCTAACGGTGTGAATCTGTTTCATATCAATCAGTCCATACGTAGGTCTTGGCTGATCAGGAAAAATATAATTTTTAGTTACCTGGGTAATCAATGTAGAAATAACAATGGCAGCAAAAACAAGTGGCAACATTTTTTTCCGGTAGATAAATACCAGTGCCACAATTATTACCCATATGGAGCCATCACCCAGCCAGGTCCAGAAACTAAATAATGTGTCGGCAGCATTACCAAGATCTGTATTTGATAATAGAAAAAATGCATTCTTGCCAATCATCCAGGTGCCTGCTAAAAGACAGGCAGCCGTTACTGCACTGATAAGAGAACCAATATAAAAATTACGGTAGTTGAGTTCTGACATGATAATATATGCCGAAGGTTTGTTGCAAATCTACAAATTGTAAGGGTTTCCTGAGAATAAAAAAGACCCTGAAGAGAATTCAGGGTCTTTAAAAAACAAACACAAATAAAAAACTTAGATAATACCAGCCAGTTCGAGGCTTCTTTTTTTAAGGTGGATGATATCCAGGTTATCAATAATGGGGTCTGGGGTTAGAATTAGAGAAGTATTGTTTTCTTTCCACCAGTTTGCTTCTGCCAGATGATGAAAATGCAATACACCCACCAGGTATTTTCTTTCCGAATCTGCATGCCATTCTTCAATCCACTCAAACTTTTCTCTAGGGATATATTTCCAGTCATCAAAACTCAGGTAAACCTTCAGATAATAATCACTGGTAAGTTCATGAGGGGTATGGTGATATAATTTTTTGTATTCATAGTGATAATCATATCTCAAAGCAGCAATATCACTCAAAACAGCAGAAGCAGTGGGGAAACTTCCGGCACCCTTTCCGTAAAAAAACTGTTTGTCGGCAAATCCACTTTCTATAACTACCCCATTGTACTCATTTTTTACAAAAGATAGCGGATCATTCAACTTCACAAACTGTGGTAAAACAAAGGCAGCCACTTTCCCATTCCCTAATTTCTGGGCCTGGGCAATCAGTTTTATATCGAAATGTTTTTCTCCGGCAACCACAGCATCCGATAATTGAATATTCTGAATTCCTGTGAACAGAATTTTATCCGGGTGTACCACAATTCCATAGGCATGATTCAACAAAATCGACCATTTATTCACTGCATCATAGCCATCTACATCGAGTTTCGGATTGCTTTCGGCAAAACCCAATTGCTGTGCCAGTAATAATGCTGAAGTAAAGTCCAGCTTATCCTCAAACATTTTGGTCAAAATAAAATTGGTTGACCCGTTTACAATCGCTTTGATGGAATGCAAGAGGTCATTGTCATAATATTCTTCGAGGTTACGGATAACAGGGATAGAAGCACATGCCGCAGCTTCACATAGAAAGGGAAGACCCGTTTCCTTTTGTAATTTCAGGATTTCGGGTAAATGCTCCGCGATCATCTTTTTACTGGCACTCACTACCGCTTTCCCATTGCGTAAAGCTGTGGATATAATTTCAAATGCGGCATCCGCATTATCTATCACTTCAACAATTACATTAATGTCCTTGTCATTTAACAATTCCTCTTTCTCCGTTGTAAACAAAGAAGCAGGCGCATTTCTTTTTTTAGCCGGATTCTTGATACATACTTTTTTGATAGATGCTTTCAGCGAAGGTGTTTGTTGTAATACTTTATACAATCCTTCACCAACTATACCAAATCCAAACAAACCGATTGTTAATTGCTTATGTGTTTCCATTCTTTTAGTCTTTTTACTGATGATCTTGCAAAGGGCTTTTCATTTTTTTGTGGTGAGCCAATATTTTTTTGAATTAATCAGTTAATTACAAAAAGGCTAATGATTCTGTTGAAACCGAAACTGCTGCTGTTTTCTCAAAACTCAATTCCAAATCTGCAATCAGGTCCTCGACATCTTCCAAACCTACAGATAGCCTAATCAGACTATCCGAAACCCCTGCTGCTCTTCTTTTTTCAGCCGGTATCGATTTATGGGTCATATTCGCCGGATGTGATACCAGACTTTTAATACCCCCCAAACTTTCAGCCAGCTTGAACAAATGCGTTTGTGTTACAAAACGGATTGCTGCTTCTTCCGTATCATCTTTTAGTGTAAAAGATACAATCCCCCCAAAATATTTCGACCTTTTTTTTGCGATTGAATGATTGGGATGTGAAGGTAGGCCGGGATAAAATACTTTGTCAACAGCCGGATGATTCTCCAGAAACCTGGCCACTTCAATCGCAGAGTTACTATGTTGCTTTACCCGTAAATGCAATGTCTCAATTCCCCTGATCACCAGCCAGCTGTCGAAGGGAGCAAGAATGGCACCACAGGCATTTTGAATATATTTAAGTTTATCACCCAATTCCTGTGTTTTGGTAATCACCAAACCGGCAATCAGGTCGCTATGCCCTCCTAAATATTTGGTAGCACTATGAATCACGATATCTGCACCTAATGCTATCGGCTGTTGCAAAACAGGAGAGGCAAAAGTATTGTCTACACAAAGTAAACAGTTATGCGCTTTTGCAATTGCGGCAATGGCTTCAATATCTGAAATTTTGAGGGTGGGATTGGTTGGTGTTTCCAGCCAGATCAGTTTTGTTTTCGGGGTAATGCTACTGAGCACATTTTCAATATTCGAAGTATCCGTATAATTTACATGGATACCGAATTTCTCATAAATCGTCGTAAAAAGTCGAAACGCACCTCCATAAATATCATCAACAGCCAATATCTCGTCTCCTGATTGTAACAGTTTAACGATAGCATCTATTGCTGCCAGTCCGCTCGCAAATGCAATACCAGTGGTCCCTTTTTCCAATTGTGCAATAATCTGCTCTAATGTTCCCCGGGTAGGATTATTGGAACGAGCATAATCATACCCTTTGTTTACACCTGGTGCTTCCTGCACATACGTGGAGGTCTGATAAATCGGAACAGAAATAGCTCCAGTTAAGGGGTCAACCGGAATACTGTGGATCAATTGTGTGGCTGTGCTCATGGGTAAAGTTTTTGTTCCCTGCCTTCGACAGTGGAAGTTTACGTTTGATAATAATTCTCACGATAAAACTTTACAAGAAAGGATGCTTACCGGGTTACTTTTTTCTGCCGGATCTTCCCTGAGGATGAGTATAGGACATAAAAAAAGCTCATCGGTAAGTCAGATGAGCTTGCATATAGTAACTACGAAAAACGTAGTGAAATACCAAACTTTTACTCTGACTTATCTCTTTCCATCAATGACGGAAATGGAGTTGGCACCTTCATACAATTGAGTGAACTGTATGGGTTGCCAAGGCTTCATCGGGCCAAAATCCCTCTGCCTTTCTTGATAAGTAATACTGAAAGAACTGGTACAAATGTATAGTAGAAAAATGGAAATCACCAAATTTTTAATAAAAAAAAATACAAAAAAAGCGATAAAACCCTTTACTGTAAAGGGTTTGGCTTGATAAAAAATAATTCAGAAAATATTCACATGCAACTTTTCCGGTGCCCGGTTGTTCTTATCTTTACTAACCACTTATGGCAAAATCACCTAACCCCGTTGTAAAATCTCCTATTATTACCGAAGAATTTATTGAAGTATCCGGCGCAAGAGAGCATAATCTTAAAAATATTGATATTTCGATTCCTAAAAACAAACTCGTTGTTTTTACGGGGGTTAGTGGCAGCGGAAAATCATCTTTGGCTTTTGATACCATTTATAATGAGGGGCAAAGACGTTATATGGAAAGCTTTAGTGCTTATGCCAGGCAATTTATTGGTGATATGGAAAGACCCGATGTAGATAAAATCACCGGATTATCCCCGGTTATTTCCATTGAACAAAAAACAACGAATAAAAACCCCAGATCTACGGTTGGCACTGTTACGGAAGTGTATGATTTTATGCGTTTATTATTTGCCAGAATCGGGGAAGCCTATAGCTATAATACGGGCAAAAAAATGGTCAAATTTAGTGAGGAAGAAATTGTAGAAAATATTTTTACCCGGTACAAAAATAAAAAAATCAGCCTGCTGGCTCCCTTGGTAAGAGGAAGGAAAGGGCACTATAGAGAATTGTTTGAAGACATTCGTAAAAAAGGATTTGTAAAAGTGAGGGTAGATGGAGAGATCATGGACCTGACTCCCAAACTCCAGGTTGATCGCTATAAAATTCATGATATTGAAGTAGTAATAGATCGTTTACCCGTAACGGATGAGATGAAAACCCGTCTCAGCCAAAGTGTTCAACAATCTTTGAAGATGGGAAAAGAACTGATGTTTATGCTGGTTAATGATACAGGTAAACTGGTTCAATATTCCAAGCAATTGATGTGTGAGGATACGGGTATTAGCTATGAAGAACCGTCCCCCAATGCGTTTTCATTTAACTCTCCTTATGGGGCTTGCCCAACCTGCAAAGGATTGGGCAATGTGTATACCATCAGTTTGGATGCAGTAATGCCCGACCGAAATCTGAGTGTAAATGAAGGTGGCATAGCCCCATTGGGTGAACAGCGGGATGCCTATTTATTCCGGAATGTAGAAGCACTGGCCAAAAAGAACAAGATTAATCTCGATAAACCCATAAAAGACCTTTCTGCAGCTGCTTTAAACACTTTATTATATGGTAATGAAGAAGGGAGTAGTCTGGAAGTTACCGATTCTGATGAGTTGCCAATAGGCCAGCCCTATGAAGGTGTATTTGAAGGCATCGTTCCGATGCTCAAACGCTGGTTTGCCGGAACCAATAGTACCGAAAGTTTGCGGGAATGGGTAGAGAAATACATGGAACTGAAAGTATGCGATGTCTGCAATGGTGCCCGTT
This sequence comes from uncultured Bacteroidota bacterium, assembly GCA_903926855.1. Taxonomy (GTDB): domain Bacteria; phylum Bacteroidota; class Bacteroidia; order Chitinophagales; family Chitinophagaceae; genus Sediminibacterium. The sequence goes on from CAIYKV010000003.1 coordinate 22,685, forward strand.
TAAAAAAAGAAAGTCTATGGTTTAAAGTAGATGAAAAAAATATTGCTGAATTAAGCCAACTGGATCTGGATAAATTATATCACTGGTTTATTAATATCGAAAAAAGATTAAGCAAAAAGCAGAACCTGATTGCTAAAGATATTTTAAAAGAGATCAGAGAACGTGTTAGCTTTTTATTGGATGTTGGTCTGACTTATCTCTCACTGGATCGACCGTCCAGAAGCCTGAGCGGTGGTGAATCACAGCGTATCCGCCTGGCCACACAGATCGGCTCACAATTACAAGGAATTACTTATATCCTTGATGAGCCCTCTATTGGCTTACACCAACGGGATAATCATCAATTGATCATTGCATTACAAAATCTAAGAAATATCGGGAATAGTGTTTTAGTGGTGGAGCATGATAAAGATATCATGATGGCTGCTGACTACCTCGTAGATATCGGTCCGAAAGCAGGAATTTATGGCGGACATGTGGTAGCAGCCGGAACACCGAAAGAAGTACTGCTTAGTAAATCGGATACAGCATTATACCTGAGTGGTAAAAAGTCAATCCCGGTTCCTTTGGAAAGGAGACATGGAAATGGAAAAACCCTGGAATTAAAAGGGGCTACTGGAAATAACCTGAAGAATGTAGATGTGAAATTTCCATTAGGTAAACTGATTGTGGTAAGTGGGGTTAGTGGAAGTGGTAAATCCACATTGATCAATGAAACCTTATACCCCATACTTTCAAAGCATGCCTATAATAGCAGGGTAACACCCATGCCATTTAAAAGTATCAAAGGACTGGAACATATTGATAAAGTAATTGAGATAGACCAATCGCCTATCGGTCGCACACCCAGAAGTAACCCTGCCACCTATTGTGGATTTTTTACAGAGATCAGAACCTTGTTTGCAGCGGTTCCTGAAGCTAAAATCCGGGGATATAATGCGGGGCGATTCTCATTTAATGTAAAAGGGGGAAGATGTGATGTTTGTGAAGGTGGTGGTATGCGTGTGATTGAAATGAATTTTCTACCCGATGTATATGTTCATTGCGAAAAATGCAATGGTAAAAGATATAATCGTGAAACATTGGAAATTCGTTACAAGGGAAAATCGATCAGCGATGTATTGAATATGACTGTTGACGAAGCCTGCGAATTCTTTCAACCCATTGCCTATCTATACAGAAAGATAAAAGTATTGCAGGATGTGGGTCTGGGATATATCACCCTTGGCCAGTCTGCAGTAACTCTTAGCGGTGGCGAAGCACAACGGGTAAAGCTGGCAACGGAACTGGGAAAAAAGGATACCGGTAAAACATTTTATATTCTCGATGAACCTACTACGGGTTTGCATTTTCAGGATATTCAACATTTGCTGGATGTATTAAATAAACTGGTTGATCGCGGAAATACAGTTTTAGTGATTGAACACAATCTCGATGTTATTAAAGTAGCCGATCATATTATTGATCTCGGTCCGGAAGGTGGCGGTGGTGGTGGAACTATATTATTTGAAGGGGTTCCAGAAAAAATGGTGCATATTAACAAAAGCCATACCGCAAGGTTCTTGAAAACGGAATTAGGCCTCTGATGAATGAGACTTATTTTCATTGTATTCTTTAGTAATTCTCTTTCGTCAATAAGAAAACTAATCACGGAGCATCAGGATATGCTGAATATCATCTTCCAGATAAATATCACTGATTTGTTTAAAACCAAAAGATTCATAAAATTTTTTCAGGTATAATTGGGCCCCGATCTGAATGGCCCCCGTTCCAAATAATGTGATACAAGCTTCAATAGAGCTTTCCATTAATAATTTCCCAGCACCATTGCCACGGTAAGCTGGAGAACTAATAACCCGGCCAATAGACATGTGTTCATAAACTAACCCCGGGTACAATAAACGAGAATAGGCAACCAGGTTTTCTTTATCCCAAATCATTAAATGATGACAATCAAGGTCCTTATTATCGGCATCCTGAAATACACAGTTTTGCTCTACTACAAAAACTTCATTCCTTAAACGGATAATGGCATAAAGCTCATAAGGTGTCAGTTTGGCAAAAGGCTTGTATTCGATTTGGTATTTGGGTTCAGTCATTTCAATGTTTTTATACGCTGACAGGCAGGTTTGCCCGCAAAAATAACGGTAGTACCACAATTATTTCACACCTTTGTCGCCATATTTACATTTCTGATCAATTCATAGGAAAATAGACTATGTCAAAACGAGTAGCCATTATCGGGGCAGGGCCAGCCGGGTTAACCGCGGCATATTTATTGGGTAAAGCCAACCAACAGGTGGTTGTATTTGAAAAAGACCCTGTATATGTTGGCGGTATTTCCAGAACAGAATCCTATAAGGGGTATCATTTTGATATTGGAGGCCATCGATTTTTCTCCAAATCAAAAGAAGTAGAAGATTTCTGGACCGAAATTCTGGGAGATGAGATGCTGGAGCGTCCGCGTAGTTCAAGAATCTATTATAACAATAAGTTCTTTTCTTACCCGCTGGTGGCTTTTGATGCATTAAAGAAACTGGGGATTATTGAAAGTACTTTGTGTGTACTCAGTTACCTGAAAGCAAGAATATTTCCTGTTAAGAACCCAACCAATTTTGAAGATTGGGTGGTTAATCAATTTGGGCGCCGACTTTTTAATATCTTTTTTAAAACCTATACAGAAAAAGTATGGGGGATACCTTGTAAAGAAATTTCAGCTGACTGGGCGGCACAGCGAATCAAAGGTTTATCCTTAAGCAGTGCTATCTGGAATGCATTATTTAAATCAGGAACAGGAGGAAGTAAAGATAAAGTAATCAAAACCCTGATTGATTCTTTCCGTTACCCTAAACTAGGTCCGGGAATGATGTGGGAAGTATGCGCCGCAAAATGTAAAGAGATGGGTGTTGACATTGAGATGAATTGCGGAGTAAAGGATATCAGTTTGGCAAATGGGAAATGGACAATACATACTACCACTGGAAAAACAGAAGAAGGATTTGATTATGTTCTTTCATCTGCACCCATGCGCGAATTGATTGCTTCTGTATTACCGAAATTTCCTGAAAACGCATTTAGTTCTTCGCAGCATCTTGGCTACCGTGATTTTCTAACCGTAGTATTGATTTGCAGAGACGAGGATGCATTTAGCGATAACTGGATCTATATTCACGACCCTAGTGTAAAAGTTGGACGGATACAGAATTTTAAATCCTGGAGCCCCTATATGGTTCCCGATCCATCCATGGCATGTTATGGATTGGAATATTTTTGTTTTGAAGGAGACGGATTATGGACCAGTTCTGATGAAACCCTAATCAACCTGGCCAAAAAGGAGATTGAAAAAATCGGATTAACAAAACCCAGCGCAGTGGTAGACGGATATGTGGTTCGACAACCAAAAGCCTACCCGGTTTATGATCAGTCCTACAAAGAAAATGTGGAAGCCGTTCGTGAGGCTTTGAAATCTTACCCAGGACTTTACTTGGTTGGTAGAAATGGAATGCATAAATATAATAATCAGGATCATAGTATGATGACGGCAATGTTGGCAGCAAAAAATATCATAGCTGGTAATGAATTATATGATCTCTGGGATGTAAATGAAGATGCAGAATACCATGAAGGTGGGGAGAGAGGAGCAGAGGAAACAGAAAAGGTATTGGGAAGAATGGTACCTGAGAAAGTCAATTAACAAGTAATAATTAGTAATTAATAATTTATACAAACAAAAAAGCACAGAATTTTCTGTGCTTTTTTGTTTGTATGTCTTTTGAAATTAACTTAGTTTCCTACGAAGTAATTTCATCAACTATCTTCTGGATACGCCAGGTATGACTGCCAGGCTTTCGTTACCATCTTCGCCTACAGATTGTATAGCAAAAAAGTAGTTGTCTTTTGAATAAGGAAGTGTGTATTCATTTTGGGTGGTAAAGAATTTCTTTTGCCAGAATGCATTGGTGGTTTCACGCATAAGGATATAATAGCCTTTTACTTTACCGGTCTTAGGAGCTTTCCAGTTAAGGGATGTATAATTATTTAGGTTCTTAACTTCCACTTTTACATCTTCGGGCATGGGGGGAGCTTTGGAAAGATTGGTCAGACTAGATAAATTCATGGCAGTGTTCTTGCGGAGGTATTCAAAATCCATGAACTCCGGAAGATCACCATATTGTATTCCATTTTCCATTCTTACATTCTGGTGCTGATGATAATAATTTTCATTCATCTCAGTAATACGTACTGCCGCATAGCCATTTAATACATAGGGAGTATGGTCTCCACCACGTAAGAACCTGTCATTGCGATATACCATGACTACTTCCAGGTTCTCTACATATCGTTCACCAATTTCTTTCACATAGCGTGCTAGCTGACGGGCTTTTCCATCATTTTCCAAACCCAGGTTTCGGATATTCGTAGCTACCTTGCCGGTATCTAATACGGATAATCCTTCACTGAACACACGAATACGTGTATTGTCTACTATTTTGGTTTCACTGGTATTATTACTGCCCATGATATCATTATTCAACACCGCTTCAATATTCCAGTTTTCTTTTTTGGCTTTATTCGCCATATAATAAGCGCCAAGCAACCCTTGTTCTTCTCCACTGACTGTTACAAAAATAACAGTAGCCGGAAAAGCATGTTTACTCATGATACGGGCACATTCAATCACAGCAGCAGAACCGCTCCCGTCGTCATTAGCACCTGGGGCATCGCCTGTACTATCTGTTGGACTGGATCGCATATTATCTAGATGACCACTGATTAGGAATATGCGTTTATCATTCGGGTCTGTTCCTTTTAATGTAGCCACTACATTCCCCAAAACAATATCCCTGCTTACCCTGTTTTTATCTGCCTTATAAATAGTGGTATCAATAAAAGCAGTTAAACGGCCATTACTCTGTTTGGCAAACTCATTGAATTTGCTTAATACCCAGTCCCTCGCGGCTGCAATACCACGTGTATTACTAGGCTGTGTACTCAGCGTACTGCGGGTTCCGAAGCTGACCATTTTGTAGATATAGGACTGTAAAGAATCTGCCGATACCTCTTTTACCATTTTGTCAATTTCAGCATCACGCTGAATAATGGTTTGAGCAGTAACAAAATGACAAATCAATGACAGAATAAAAGCGGTAAAAATACTTTTTCTCATGGGTGTTGGTTGAGGCTTAAAGTTAAGCACAAGAAGGATTTCCACCCATTTTTTTGCAGAAGATGGTTTTGTTATGAAAAATTTCGTGAATTCTTCTGGCTCAATTATGGGAAAATAGAAATGGATATTTGACGCCTCCAGAATACAAAGTAAATAAATCAGGTTTGAACAAAATAATTCATCAGGTGTTTAGTACTTTTATACACCTTCATTTGAGTCTATATCATTAAATATTATAAACTTTTATCTATGAAATCAAGATTCCTCCTGATAATATTGTTAGCAGTTTTGGGAAAACTCAATGCCCAGCTGGCAAAACCTGACACCATCAAAACCCGGATTGGATCCCTAGTGATTCAACCTGTTCAGCATGCAAGTCTGGTGTTTGTGATAAACGGTGTAACCATTTATGTAGATCCCTCAGGTGGTGCAGACCTTTTTAAAGAAATGCCAGCACCGGGTATTATTATCATAACAGATATTCATGGTGATCATTTCGATAGCAAAACATTAGATGCAGTAAAATCTTCCAATACCTTATTGATAGTGCCCCAGGTGGTAGCAGATAAATTGTCGGGTATTAATAAGGAAAAACTGGTAATACTTAAGAATGGGGAAACTACCCAACAGGCAGGTATTTCTATTGCCGCAATACCCATGTATAATTTACCCGAATCCGCTACTGCTATGCATACCAAGGGAAGAGGGAATGGATATGTTTTGGGAATAGGAGGTAAAAATATTTATATAGCAGGTGATACACAAGGTATTCCGGAAATGCGGTCCTTGAAAAATGTTGATATCGCTTTTGTTTGTATGAACCTGCCTTATACCATGAATATCACAGAAGCGGCTGATGCTGTACTGGCTTTTTCACCAAAGATTGTATACCCTTATCATTATCGCGGACAGGGCGGTTTTAGCGATGTAAATGCATTTAAAGATTTGGTTGCAGCGGGCAATAAAAAGATAGAAGTAAGATTACGTAATTGGTATCCTGCTAAATAGGATATTGGTTTTAGTAACCATATTTTCCTTTCCATCTTTCTTTCAGGAATTTTCTTAATTCATTTTCCCGGGCATTATTACCGGGTTCATAAAAAGTAGTACCTGCAATTTTATCGGGCAGGTATTCCTGTTCAATAAAATTACCCTCCCCCTGGTGTGAGTATTGGTAGCCTTTACCATAATTCATGTCTTTCATTAGCTTGGTGGGAGCATTCCTGATATGAAGAGGAACAGATAAGTCGCCGTATTGCTGTACAGCCGATAAAGCAGCTCCAATAGCTGCATACGACGCGTTGCTTTTAGCAGATGAAGCAAGATAAGTGGCACATTGCGAAAGAATGATCCTGCTTTCGGGATATCCGATTTTGCTCACAGCATCAAAACATGCATTGGCCAAGAGCAAAGCATTCGGGTTAGCATTGCCAATATCTTCACTGGCAAAGATTAACATACGTCTCGCTATGAATTTTACATCTTCTCCGCCTTCAATCATTCTTGCCAACCAGTAAACGGCCCCATTTGGATCACTGCCACGCATACTTTTGATAAATGCAGAAATAATATCATAATGCTGCTCACCCTGCTTATCGTATAATGCAATTTTTTTCTGGGCAATCTGCATCACCAGTTCATTGGTGATTACCAATTTTTTTGAATCGGATGTATTTTCGGAAAACTGCGTTTGTACAACCAGCTCAAACAGGTTCAGTAATTTTCTTCCATCTCCTCCTGAAATATTGATCAGCGCCTCGGTTTCTGATAAACTGATATCCTTATTTTGGAATAATTCATCTTTCCCGATAGCCTGCTCTAAAAGACTTACCAGGTCTTTCTCCTGTAATGCTTTCAACACATATACCTGGCAACGACTCAGTAAGGCACTGTTTACTTCAAATGAAGGGTTTTCGGTAGTGGCACCAATTAATGTGATCACCCCTTTTTCAACGGCTCCCAATAAAGCATCCTGCTGTCCTTTGTTAAACCGATGTATCTCATCTATGAATAAGATGGTACCAGGATTATGTTTGGCTTCTTCAATCACTTCCCTAACTTCTTTTACACCACTACTGATGGCACTTAACTGAAAATAAGGAACCTGTAAAGTATTGGCGATAATATTTGCGATGGTTGTTTTTCCCACACCCGGAGGTCCCCATAAAATCATGGAAGGTATCCTGCCCTGATATATGGAGTTGTATAAAATGCTGTTTTTGCCGGTAAGATGTTCCTGTCCTACAAGATCATCCAGACTTACCGGGCGCATTCTTTCGGCTAAAGGAATGGTAGTATTCACTCTGGAAAAGTAGTGAAAAATGACTGATAAAGGTTTTTTGAAATACCCACAAACTTTCTGGAGTTCTTATTCTTCCTGTTTACCGAAAAGATGGGCGTATTGTTTCAGTAAACGGAAATTAAGGAAGATATGGTATACTAAGATTATTCCCATAAATAACATAAAATAGGCTGCTATTTTCATGGCTTTCATAAAGAATTCCGGGGTAAGTAAAGCGGGCACATTGGGTTGCGTTTCCAGCATTTGACCCACTATTTGTCGTAAACTACTGTCACTACTGGCCAGAATGCTAATCGAATTCATTAAAATCATGGTACCAATAAAAAGAGATATATAGGCATTTACTTTAATCCAGTCTTTTAAAGAGGGTTTACTCGGTCGTCCTGTATCGATATGCTGGGTAAGAAAGCGAAGACTGGCAAATGTATAAATCACGAAGCAGGCTACCATAAATACAATCAGAAAAAATGCTGGGTTTACCAGGGCATTAATCAGCATAAAAATATCCAGCAGGGCAAAAAATGCGGCAATCGGGATCAGGATAAAACTCAGTATTCGAAAAATGGTCAATGGTTTCATGCAAAAATAGCAGACAATTATTGTTGTTGCTGCCCGACAAATGTATCAATAATAATTTCTTCGACCTCATTGCCTTCCTGCTTTTCCAATTGTACACTCGTAAGTTCCTCAAAAGTAACTCCGTCTTCATAGCCAACGGAAACATAAACAGAAAGTGATTGACGGGCAGGGCCCTTAAAAGTACCTTTTACGGGAGAGCAGTTTTCGAAATTCCGGCCTACGGCCAGTTTCACATGGGTATTGGTTACCCATACATTATTGGTAGGGTCAATACCAGCCCATCCAAAATGGGGTATATAGGCTTCTACCCAGGCATGGGTAGCACCTTCTCCGCGCATGCCATTTTTATTGGGACAAATATACCCACTTACATATCTCGAAGGAATTCCCATCATTCTTAAAAGTTCAAGCATCACATGGGCAAAATCCTGGCAAACACCCGCCTGTTTTTCCAAAATCTCGTCAACGGTTGATTCTATAGTGGTGATTCCTTTGATATAGGTAAAATGAGTAAAAATAAAACTGCAGGTATCCTGAACAATCTCCAAAATGGATTTATTGTTAGGTGCTAACTCAGTAATATATTCCTCCATTAAATGCATTGCATTAACCGGGGAAGCCCTTGATAACTCAAGTAACTGCAGATCATTGCCAATAAAACTATCGAGTTCCTGTATATAAGATGCAATAGGAGTTTTCATCTCTGGTTGAGCCAGGGTTCGGATGATGAGTTTGCTTTCAATAATCATTTCCCGGTGAGGAGAAAGCAGGTTAAACGTACCAGATTTATTACCCCAATAATCTGTATACGTATGTACTTCGGGATCGTCTGTAATTAACAACTGGTGTTCAAGGGTTTCCTGATCGGGTGTTTGGTAAGGGAAAATTTTTATATCATTCACACTCTCTTTAACCGGTCTGTCGTATTCGTATTTTGTGATGTGATGAATCCTGAAAATCGACATTCGAATTTTTTTATGAATAAGAAAAATAGATCTGCGCAAATATCCGGTTGAATTCTGTCATTTCCTTCCTGATAAACAAAAGAAATTTTTCAAGCCCTGTTTCTTCTACAATGCTTAGGTCTGAGAAATGAACATAACTATGTAACCTACCAAATGACCTGTTAAGAGCAGTGGTGCCTTCAACCGGGTTGGACGCGGTTATTTCTGATAAATATTTCTGGGCCCTTCCCAATGCATAATACAAAGAACGGGGGAAATGCCGGTCGAACAAAACCTGCTGGGCAACATTATAGTTATGATTCTGGTTGCTATAGTTTTTCAAATGCAATTCATAGCCCGATAATGCCAGCAACAAACTGCGCCAGAACAGTATATCCTGCTCTTTGGCAAAATCAAAATCTACTTTTTTGAAAAAAGAATGTGTAAACTCCACAGTTAATAAACATCTTTCTGTGTACTTACCCAAATTCATATAATTCCAACCCTGCCCTCGTGGCATCGTACTATCCGTAATTCCACAAAACTGGTCACTGCTATTAATCAGCAAATCAATTACACTGATCGCTTCCGGTCCTGCTAATTTCTCGGTCAAAAAAGGATCATTCACCAGATGGTATATATGATTCACCTGCTCCCATACTTCTTTGGTAATCTGGTCCTGCACCCCTCTTGCATTTTCCCTGGCACGGGTAATAATCACTTTCAGTGAATTGTGATTATCGGTATTGGCAACCAGGTATTGAAGGGAAGCGCTGTCATTCATCTTCAATACCTCGATTTCTTCTGCAGACAGGGAAGTGAATATTTTTAAAGAAGGTTCCCAAGTTAAGCCACTGGTTTGTACTTTATCTAATGATAAAATATAGCTTGTTTTTAATAAGCGTAACATACCATCGGCTCTTTCCATATAACGGTGAAGCCAGTATAAAGAGTCTGCAATTCGGCTAAGCATAAAGAAATCTGTTTGTTAGTTTACTATTTAGTTTGCTTACTAATTTTTGGTAACGGTGCTGGTTAGTCAACCACCCAGGTATCTTTACTGCCACCTCCCTGTGATGAATTCACTACCAATGAACCTTCTCTAAGTGCTACCCTGGTTAACCCGCCGGGTACAATCTCAATCCCTTTCGGCCCGCATAATGCATAGGGTCTCAGGTCAACATGTCTTGGTTGTAATTTTCCATCAAGCAAACAAGGCACTGTAGATAAATGAATAATCGGTTGTGCAATAAAATTCCTCGGATTGGCCAGTATCGCAGTTTTTGCTTTTTCCAACTGCTCTTTGGTAGAGCTATTACCCATCACCATCCCATAACCACCCGATTGATTGGTTTCCTTGATCACCATATTGGTCATGTTCTCAAAAGTATATTGCCTTTCTTCCTCATTCTTCATCTGGTATGTGGGAACATTGGAAAGTATGGGTTCTTCATTCAAATAATACCGGATCATTTCCGGAACATACGCATACACAGCTTTATCATCAGCAACACCGTTACCCAGTGCGTTTACAATGGCCACATTTCCTTTCCGGTACGCACTCATCAAACCCGGAACACCCAAAGCACTATCGCTTCGAAAAACAAGCGGATCAAGAAATTCATCGTCTACTCTTCTATAAATGACATCAACTTGTTGTAAACCCGCAGTGGTTTTCATATATACTTTCTGGTTATCTACCAGCAGGTCCCTTCCTTCCACTAACTGGATACCCATTTGCCTGGCCAGGAAAGTATGCTCGAAATAAGCAGAATTGAAAACACCCGGAGTGAGTAATACTACCACCGGATTCTCAATTTGTCTGGGTGCCAATGCAATCAGGTTATCATGTAAAATCAGTGGATAATTATTGATCATCCGCACCTTATTTTGGGCAAGCAGATCAGGAAAGATGCGTTTGGTTACTTCCCTGTTTTCCAGCATATAGGATACGCCGGATGGTGTGCGCAGGTTATCTTCCAGGATATAGAATTTACCGTTATCTCCTCGTATCAGGTCAATACCGGCAATATGTACATAAATATCATAAGGTACCTGTATGCCAAATACTTCTCGGGTAAAATGGGGACAAGTAGCTACCAGTGCAGCAGGAACAATATTGTCTTTGATGATCTGCTGATCATTATATACATCTTTCAAAAAAAGATTTAGGGCGGTAAGTCTTTGCTTGATCCCTTTTTCAACATGCTCCCATTCCACCCCGGTGATAATGCGGGGAATGATATCAAAGGGAAAAATCCGCTCAATACCTTCATTGTCTGTATACACAGTGAACGTAATTCCCTGGCTCATAAAAAGTTCACTGGCCAGTTTGTCTTTCTGCTCCAGATCGGTCAGTTTTAGTTTGCTGACGGTTTCTTAGATGGACTGGTACTGTTGCCGGACGGAAGCTTCGTCTTTCATCTCGTCCCAGATATGAGACACAGTAGGGTATTGCTGGAAAAGGAAATCTCCATTCATATACAGGCAATTTGTAGGGTCAGATACAAATAAAAATGTTGCCACCCGGTTTGGGCTAAGCAACAAGTACAAGTTAAGGGAAAAAATAATAAATCGAACAGGAATCAGGACAGGAATAAAAAAAAATATACCTAATTTGATTATGTATCGGAAACTTATGTATGTTTGGGTATGAATAAATCCACTTTATATAAAGGTTGCCTGGAACCCATTATCATGCGGTTACTAAAAGATAATGGCCGAATGTATGGATACCAGATTACCCAGATGGTGAAAGAGATTACCAAAGGAGAACTCCAAATTACCGAAGGCGCATTATATCCCTTATTGCATAAACTGGAAGAGCAGGGGATACTGGAAACCGAGCTGGAAAATGTAGGTAACCGGATACGTAAATACTATACCCTGACCAAGGCAGGAAAAAAGCAAACTTCGATGGCCATGGAAGAGTTAAAGACTTTTATGCAAAGTCTTCAATTGATTGTCAACCCAAAATTAGCCTGATATGCAGAAACAGGAACTATCAAAAGAGCAGATCGCTCAATTATATCTATTCTGCGAAAAACACTATGTACGCTTTTATGATGTACAAGTGGAACTGGTGGACCATTTGGCGAATGCTATTGAAGAAAAAATGACAACAAACCCAAAGTTATCATTTGATGATGCATTAAATAGTGTGTATGCAGGATTTGGAGTTATGGGATTTTCAAAAGTTATATTTTCTAAGTCACAATTAGTCCATCGTAAATGGAGAAAAATGCGTTGGCAGTATTTCTGTTCTTTTTTTACCTGGCCTAGAGCAATATTTAGTCTGTTATTAATTGCGCTTGTATTCTTTATACATTCATTTTTGAGTATTTCAAGTCAAAAAATAGTATTGCTAAGTCTTGCGGTACTCTTTCTGATCAAAGAAATAATAATCTCTAAACAATTTTTTAGTAGAAATAAGCAAGTAAAAGGTAAATTGTTAATGACGGTTAATGGTTATTTTTTTCCGGTTATGTCACGTATGTATTTTAATATGGTTATCAACTTTTATATAGGAGGGGAGAGAATTTTTTATAAGACATGGTTCGGGCCCGAAGAATTCTTTTCGCAGGCATTGTTTTTCTTATCTGCTTTCACTCTTATAACCCTTTATTTGCTTTCGCTTGCTTATCAATATGCAACTGAGAAAATTCTATCAGAAGCAGAAAGGCAATACCCTGAAGCATTTGCTCAATAAAAAATACCTGCTTGAAATCTATTCAAGCAGGTATTTTTTAAAGAAAGTATAAACCGTTAAAGTAAAAATCTATTTGAGGTTCAATTGAATCTGCAACTCCTCAAACTGCTTATCATCAATCGTACTCGGCGCATCCAGCATTACATCCCTTCCGCTATTATTTTTAGGGAAAGCAATAAAATCGCGGATACTTTCACTACCACCCAGTATTGAGCAAAGTCTGTCAAACCCAAATGCGATACCACCATGCGGAGGCGCACCATATTCAAAAGCTCCCAATAAGAACCCGAATTTATGTAAAGCCTCTTCCTCACTCATACCCAAAGCCGCAAACATTTTCTCCTGTAGTTCTCTTTGATAGATACGAATAGAACCACCCCCAATTTCATTTCCATTCAATACCATATCATAGGCATTTGCCTTAATATTGGCATAAGGATGTTCCAGGTATTTATCTGCCTGTTCAATCAAAGGATTATTGTTGATCATTACTGCAATATGATCAGGTTTCGGAGAAGTAAACGGATGGTGACGGGCCACCCAACGGTTATCATCCTCTGTATATTCAAATAATGGGAAATCCAATACCCATAATAATTTGAACTCATTCTCTTTTCTCAGTCCCAGTCTCTTACCCATTTCCAAACGTAACTCACTGGCTGCTTTACGGGTTCTTTCTTCGCGTCCGGCTAATATGAATACAAGGTCGCCTGCCTGCGCATCTGCCTTATCCGCAATCCCCTTTAATTTGTCTTCGGTAAAAAATTTGTCCACGCTGCTTTTGTAGCTACCATCCGCACTGCATTTGATATACACCATTCCCTGCATACCAATCTGCGGACGTTTTACCCATTCTGTTAATTCATCAATCTGTTTGCGAGTATATTCACTGCAACCTGAAACAGCAATCGCCACAACTGTTTCTGCATTATCAAATACAGAAAATCCACAATCGCCTATACCGATCAATGAACTTTGTAAATGCGCTATTTTATTCGGAAAACTGTGTAAAGGAAATTTCAGGTTGGCCAGTTTCATTCCAAAACGGATATCGGGTTTGTCATTTCCATACTGCCACATGGCTTCTTCCCAACTCATTCTTTCTATATACTCAGTATAGTCAATCCCCTTTACATCTTTAAAAATCCGTTTGATCAGGTTCTCAAACATCAACAGAATATCTTCCTGTTCTACAAACGACATCTCGCAATCAATCTGGGTAAATTCCGGCTGTCTGTCAGCACGCAGATCCTCATCCCGAAAACATTTTACAATCTGGTAATAGCGATCATAGCCACTTACCATCAATAATTGTTTAAAAGTTTGGGGAGATTGTGGTAGTGCATAAAACTGACCAGCATTCATTCTGGAAGGCACTACAAAATCCCTCGCACCTTCCGGTGTTGATTTAATCAGGAAAGGCGTTTCAATATCCATGAACTGGTTCTCATGTAAATAATTTCTGGCAGACCTGTTTACAGCATATCGTAATTCCAGGTTTTTCTTTACCGCATTTCTGCGCAGATCCAGGAAACGATATTTCATTCTCAAATCATCACCTCCATCGGTATCGTCCTGTATGGTAAAAGGAGGGACTGCAGATTTATTGAGAATCTTATAAGAACTAACTGCGATTTCAATATCGCCGGTGCTGATATTCGGGTTTTTATTACTTCTTTCTGAAACAATTCCCGTGGCCTGAATGACAAATTCCCTGCCCAATGGAGCTGCGTCCAGTTCAGCATTCAGGTTTTCTCCAAATAATAATTGGGTAATGCCATAACGGTCCCTCAAGTCAACAAATGTAATAGCCCCGAATTTACGGATGGTTTGTACCCATCCCGCTAAGGTTACTTGTTTTGTAATGTCACCAATTTTCAATTCTCCACAGGTGTGCGAACGATACATACGATTTCTGATTGTAAATGTGAATCTGGAACACCCTTCATCAGTTTCTGGATGGTTTATGTTCCGGCGGCAAATATAAATGAATTGGCCCAAGCGGCTTTATTTGGATCATTTTCGCATGGAAAAGGGCGAAAAACTCTGAATTTGGTTCATATTTGTATCTATGACGAATCAGCCGGTTTCTAAAAAAGCCAACCGAATAGCGGTTGCCTGCTTTTTTTTCATTGCCGGAATCAGTTTTGCCAGCTGGGCAAGCCGTATCCCGGATATCAAAGCGAAACTACATTTAAGTGATGCAGCTTTGGGGGGCGTTTTATTTGCATTACCAGTGGGTTCTATGATCAGTTTACCCCTTTCAGGCTGGTTAGTAGCAAAATATGGCAGTAAACGCATGGTTACCATTGCTGTTACCTGTTATCCGCTCATTCTGATACTAATTGGCACTACCATAAGTATCTGGCAATTGGTTTCCGTATTATTAGTATTTGGATTATTTGGCAACCTCTGTAATATATCGGTAAATACGCAGGCTATAGGCGTGCAGGTATCATACGGTCGTTCTATCATGGCCACATTTCACGGCATTTGGAGTATGGCGGGTTTTACGGGTGCAGCTATTGGTACATTCCTGGTATCCAAAGACATCTCACCTGTATATCATTTTGCGATTATCTGGCTTGCCTGTCTTATTTTATTATTATCTGTTCAACGGTTTGCACTCGCAAAAGATCATGGACATGCGAGTCAACAGGTTTTTGTTAGACCAGATAATTCCTTAATGAAACTTGGACTGATCGCATTCAGCTGCATGGTATGCGAAGGAACCATGTTCGATTGGAGTGGGGTTTATTTCCAAAAAGTAGTCGTTGCGCCCAAAGAACTGATAACTCTTGGCTATGCTGCTTTTATGGCAACCATGGCAAGTGGTAGGTTTATCGGAGACTTTATAGTTACCAGGTTCGGTAGCCGTAAAGTATTGGAAGGAAGTGGTATACTTATCACAACCGGATTATTGATATCTGTACTGTTTCCAACCATTATACTAGCCACAATCGGTTTTTTACTGGTTGGTTTTGGCGTATCCTCAGTAATCCCACTTGTTTATAGTGCAGCAGGAAAATCCAAAACCATGTCGCCCGGAATGGCCCTTGCAGCCGTATCCACTATCGGTTTTCTCGGATTCCTACTAGGCCCCCCATTAATCGGCCTGATCGCCCAGGCCTTCAGCCTCCGCTGGTCATTTTCCCTTATAGCGGTTTTAGGATTTGGGACTAGTTTGTTAGCGGCGAGAGTAAAAACTTTTTAATTTGAAAATTTGAAAATGTGGCAATTTGAAAATGAAAAAATGGGGTATGATTTCTATATTAGTATCACTTCATTTCTAATATGAAACACTGACAAAAAATTTTCAAATTTTCAAATTGCCACATTTTCAAATTAAATAATTACATGTGGCACAAACCTGCTCACATTATCAGTAATTAAACTATCTGATTCTCTAATACCCATGCCTGCCGGTTGTTGCCCGATTACCCAGCTGCCGATTACAGGATAATGATTAGAGTAATTGGGAAGGGTAAATAGATCCTGGTAGATATATCCTTCTGCTCCATAACTTCCTTCTGTTTTCTGGAGAGAAATATTTTTCATGACCATATCAATATTGGCACCTTCTCGGGAGAGGATGGGTTTCTTGACATAGTCGGTTAATTTACCTTCTTCAAAATACGCAGGTAATAGATAAGGACAATCCGGGAATAATTTCCATAGTATGGGTAAGATGGCTTTATTGGATAAGATGATTTTCCAGGCAGGTTCTATCCAAAAAGCCTGGTTAACATCATTCGGAATATTTTTTCCAAAATCATCATTTACCAGCCATTCCCAGGGATAGAGTTTGAAAATATTTTTTACAGGTTGATCTTCCAGATCAAGAAACTGGTTATTGGCCGAATCCCAACCAATATCATCTATAAACAGGAGTTTTGTTTCAAGTCCTGCCTGTATAGCGCAATCCCGCATATACTCGGTATTGGTAAGGTCTTCCAACGTTTCTTTCAGGCAACTAAAATGAACCGCGCCTGCATGTAAGTAATTCTGTAAGTATTTCCAATAAGCAATCAGTTTTTCATGAATACTATTGAATTGATCCTTTGTGTTATCAAAATCCTGTAACCAGAACCATTGTACAATGCCCGCTTCATATAGACTGGTAGGGGTGTCGGCGTTGAATTCCAGAAGTTTTACCTGCCCGTTTTTATAACAGAGATCAAATCGCCCATAAATAGCCGGGTGATCATTGTTCCAGCTATTTTCTATTTGTGGTATTACCCATTCAGGGATACCAAATTTGGAATACAGGTTATTATCAATTACATGCTGAACAGCCCCCAGACAAAGATCCCAGAGTTCGGCGGTGGCTTTTTCAATAAACAGAATTTCCTTCATTTCCATTTCATAATAAACAGACTCATCCCAATACGGAACGGTTGTGGTATGAAATCCAAAACCCAAAGCTTCTACTGCCGATTGCCAGTTATTCCTGGGGGCAGTGGTTATTCTTTTCATGCGATACTTTCATTAAGACATCAATTAAATAATAGGGGAACTTAGTGTATCTAACTGCTTACGCTAAAACCACTTCTTCCGAATCCGCCACGACTCACCGCCGTTTTGAATCCATTGGTACCCAGGTTTGAGAAAGCACTGATTCCACCCGAATAGTATCCGGCTCTTTGGTAACCGCCATTATAATAATTACCATAGGGTCTGAAAGCATAGTACCAGAGAAGGGCATTACCCATGCCGCCGCCACCATAATAATGATGAACCGTTGTATATGGTGCAGTGGTATCACTTCTTAAGTGTACCTGGTTATTTTCTTCCCAATCTTTTTTCGGTGTATTACAGGCAGCCAACGCTGCGGTGATTAATACCAGTTCAATATATTTGGATTTTTTCATCTGTTCTGTGTTTTACTTTACTGTGATAAAAATCTCATAATCTTTTTTCACATGCACATTTTTGGTATCTCCATCTGCATTTTCTGCAGTTGCATTTATTTTTCCCAGAGAGGGTAATGTATCTCTGTAAAAAATAGTTTTTACTTCATGGTTATCAGCCCAAACTTTATGCGATGTGATTAATACATCGTGCAGACTATCCAGGTGTTCAACCTGAACAGCTGTTTCAATCGATCCTGATTTATTGACTGTTTGTGTAATGTCTTCATTCTGCTTGTCTTCGCAGGAAAAAAGAAAAAATAAAGCGGCGGCTCCCAGTATCGCTAAAACGATAGGTTTCATGTGTATATTCATAAATAGGTAATTTCAAAATGGTTAATACGGTTCCGTTGCCGCTTATTTGCGGATGACTGAAAGATAAATATTATCGTGAATGTAATCAGAATACCCGAAGGTAATTTCAGTGATCACGATTAACGGAAAATATCTTTATCTGAATGTTTACGGAACAAAAGGGTTAAAAGCCCGGTGGTTTAATATGCTGGCGAAAACGAAAGAGCAGGTAGTCGAGCAAAAGGTTCATATTACATGGGAGCGAGGCTCCATTTACTTTGATCCCATAAAGATATATCTATCGGCAGCGCATTAAAAAGGCGAACAGGGTTAAACGGGACTTGCGGTTTCACAAGTGGTAAAAGCTATCTGATGAGCGGTAAAATCAAGAATTTTTGCGATCTTTTGCTACATGGTTTCAAGTTCGTTCTTATGTAAGGGCTTCCAGTATACATAATAGAAGGCCAGAATCAGTAAACCTATGCCAAAAGGGATAATAGCCAGGTGTTTATAGGTATAATGCGTGAACAAAGGCTTTGTATCAAAACCGGCAAATTCACTAATCATCCAATAGGAGTTGGCACTGATCCAGATGGTTATTGCAACATTGTGGCATAGTTCAGAAACAAATTGTCGGGTTCTCCAGGCTATTACAATTGAAATAATCAGTGTAGGAAAAATCATGGCAATACCCAATGGTCGCCAAACCATACACCAGGAGATATCCTTAAGCAACCAGAAAACAATATGTAGATTTTCCATTTTACGGTAACTAAGCGGAATGCTATAAGCCGTTTCTGAAGGGGCGGTTGGTTTTGTGGCCATGATGATGATTTAGTAGCTGGTTAATGTGAGATAATCAACTGACTAAAAATAAGGAAAACACTATTTCCTGCCACTCAAAATTTTGGAGAACCTCCTTACATCTACCTGGGGTGTTAGCGGGGAACCATTAACCAGGTAATTTGCAAACTCATGCGAGAAATAGGGAGTCAGCGAACAACCCTTAGTACCCATTCCGTTAAATATACCTACCGATTCCATTACCGGATGTAATCCTACAAATGGTCGGCGTTCCATATTGGCGGGTCTTTCAGAAGCGATATGGTCCACAATTTCATAAGGAAGATTCAACCAGTGATGTAATTGATCTTCTACTTTTTTTCGAAAATCGGGACTGGGTTGTATATCAGTAAAATCCCATTCATAGGTAGAGCCAATCCAAAACAGATCTTCTTGCCAGGGAACAATATTGATGCCCTGTTTGAAAATATGATTCCTTGGTAATCCGGGTATTTTAGCAATGATCGCTTGCCCTTTGTTTCTGGCATAAGGCAAGATTTGAAAATAGGGGTTCGAGAAGCCAGCAACACCATCACAAAAAATAATTTTTTTCGCAATGATTTTTTTATACATCACCTGCTCATTCGAAATGGTGCAATCTTCCAAATGAAATCTTTCATCGAGCAATAATCCCTTTTCTGATAACTGTTTTCGCCATTTGTTTAGCAGCGTGTTGATATCGATTAACCAGCAGGGATTAATTTCTCCTATACTAAAATCATAATTAAAGTATTGTTTCCATTGATCCGCATTCTCCGGAAAAAGCAGGTATTCTTTTTCTATGGGTTGCCTTTCTGCAAAAGCCAATACCATTTGCGGAGTGGGGTGAAAATCCAGGATATTACATTGCTCAACCAAATCCACTCCCAACTCATTTCCAAAATCCTTATAGGCATTTACTGCAAAAGGCATTACTTTCTCAATCTCCCAAGTTCTCACCATTCTTCTCCCCGTAATCGGATTGATAACACCACTGGCTACTTTGGATGAAGAAAATGGC
>CAIYKV010000004.1 GCA_903926855.1 uncultured Bacteroidota bacterium
CTCGATTTGGGTATGGAGCTACAGAGATTTTTTTTCAATGGTAATGAATCTTCCCTGTTAATATGAAATGATGGCACATAAATATTTTTTCCTGATAATGGGTTTCTTATTACTAGGCAGTAGTCAACCAATGGCGCAGTCCAAAACGGCATTTGTACAATTAACGGGTATCATTAAAGGATTCAATAACCAGGCAGAAGTTGAGGATATGTCGGAGTATCAGTATCTATTGCCTCCCACCGCAGAACGGGTGATCATTCCGGATACTGCCGGACATTTTAAGATCAGATTTCAATTACAATCTCCGGGATATTTTAGACTGGGTAGGAATATTTTATACCTGAGTCCCGGCGATACGCTACATGTGTTTATTGATAAGGCCGACCCGCGTAAAGCGATATTCAAAGGCCATGGAGAAATTGCCAATACCTATTTAAGATTTACTCCTTTCCCAAAAGGAGGTTCTTATATGGAAGCCGGAAGCAAGGCGCAGCGAACTGCTGAAGGAACCATTGATGTATTAATAGCTGCGGCATCTTCCCGCACCAAACAACTTGATTCAATCCGCTCAAAAGTTACTCCTGAATTTTTCAGATTGGAAACTGCACGAATCAAAGCAGATTTGATCAATAGTTTTCATGCAGGGAATATTTCCTTTTACAGACCCAGAAAAATGGGGCAGGATTCATTGGATAGCTACACCAAAACCTATGCTGCGAAATCTGAATCAATGAGTAAAGCCTACAGTAATGGGTTTGTAGATGCTTCTTTATTGAAGTTGGTGGTATACAGAGATCTTGTTGAAGAACTGAGTCAACAGCCGGGTAGTAAAAAAGATATTCAGCAAATGCATGATTGGATCAAAGCCACTTAACTTACTGATGAGATGAAAAAGATTAGCGACAAAAAGCAATTAGCTGTATGTAAGGCAAGAGTAGATTCCATTCAAACACTATCCTATAAAAATGCAGTTCTAACAAACCTGAAAAGCCTGCTTCAGTTTGGGAAAGGGGATAAGGCGGTTGATTTTACGGCAATCGATAATACAGGCAAGCTGGTTACACTGAGTAGTTTGAATGGTAAAATAATATACATAGATCTTTGGGCAACCTGGTGTGGACCATGTATGGCTGAGATGCCACATTATGATTCCCTCAAAGCCAGTTACGCGAGTAACCCCAATATGGTATTTCTCTCTTTGTCCATTGACGATGATATCCCTGCCTGGAAATCGAATATTACCAAAAGAAATGCAACAGGCTATCAATGGATAATTAATCGCGCAAAACTGAGTGCGTATAATATTGTGGGTATTCCCAGAACACTATTGATTGACAAAAATTTTACCATTCAGGATATGAATGGCCCATTGCCATCAAATAAGAACCTGCCTGCCATTTTGGGAAAGCTCGAGTAATCGCTGTTTTGTCTGAATGACATCTTACAGAATATAAGCCATATCTTTGCCTTACTACAAACCCGAGCTATCGTCACGCCTGGCGTGAAGGAAAGTCCGGACAGCACAGAGCAACCTACCGGTGAATAGCCGGCTTCCTGAGCAATTGGGAAAGAGACAGTGCCACAGAAAATAACTACCTCCGGTAACGGGGGCAAAGGTGAAAATGTGAGGTAAAAGCTCACAATATGAACTGGTAACAGTTGATATGGGTAAACCTTGGGTGCTGTAATGCCATGTATAGGATCGGTTGAGAGCGGCTCGCTCAAGTATCTGATGCAAATCAGGTCGCCATCCAGGGTAGGCAGCAAGATCATACCAGTAATGGTATGGCCAGATAAATGATAGTTTAGAAACAGAATCCGGCTTATGAGGCTTGTAGTTTTACAACAGTTTATTGTTTAGGGTTTATGGTTTAGCGTTGTTGAAAGTGATTGTTGATGGTTGTTGCTAGTTAGTTAACTACAAACAACTATCCACTTCAAGCCATCAACAACCCTAAACCCCCAACAATAAACCCACCCTGATTTACCACCTTAACCCCAAACTCCAAACCAGCAACTCCAAACATTACCTTCCAAACTTCCCCCATTTTCCTATTTTTGCTTCATGACACAAGAACAGATCAAGATTATGAGGGACCGGGTGGTTGTCCTGAGGAGGTTTCTTTGACGTTGAGAACCGAACATATAAAGTAGAAACGGATCGTCAGCTCTCTCTTTCGCCGGGTTTTTGGGATGATAATTCCCGTGCAACGGCAATCATGAAAGAAATTAAGGTGAATGAATACTGGCTTAAATTATATAAGCAGCTGGATACAGCTGTGGAAGATTTTGCCATATTATTTGATTTCTGGAAAGCGGGTGATGCAACAGAAGAAGAAGTAAAAGAGGCATATACAATTGCCCTGCAGCAGATAGAAGACGCTGAATTTAAAAGCACGCTGAATAAACCTGAGGACGAGTTACCCGCTGTGTTACAGATCAACCCCGGAGCCGGTGGAACAGAAAGCCAGGATTGGGCAGAAATGTTATTGCGCATGTATCGGATGTATGGCGAAAAGCAGGGCTGGAAAGTAACCGAAATTGATTATCAGGAAGGAGATGGTGCAGGTATCAAAAGTGCCACGATACAATTTGATGGTGATTTTGCCTATGGTTTTTTAAAAGCAGAGAGTGGTGTTCATCGGCTGGTACGTATTTCACCATTTGACAGCAATGCAAGAAGACATACTTCTTTTGCTTCGGTATACGTATACCCCCTGATTGATGATAGTATTGAAATCAATGTAAACCCAAGTGACCTTGAATGGGCATTTTACAGAAGCGGGGGTAGTGGCGGACAAAACGTAAACAAAGTTGAAACAGCGGTTCGTTTAAAACATATACCCAGTGGCTTTATTGTGGAATGTCAACAAGCCCGCACACAAGGTGAGAACCGCGAGCTGGCCCTGAAAATGCTGAAAAGCCGTTTATACGAAGAAGAACTTCGCAAACGCCAGGAAACCCTGAATGCCAGCAATGCCAACAAAAAGAAAATCGAATGGGGCAGCCAGATCCGTAGCTATGTTTTCCATCCCTATAAAATGATCAAAGACCACCGAACCGACTATGAAGTAGGCAATGTAGGCCCGGTTATGGATGGGGAATTAGATGGGTTTATTAAGGCTTATCTTATGAGTGAGAAAGAAGGAACTTAGTTAGTAGCTGGCTGTTGGCCTTTGGCTATTAGGAGGTTAGTTAAAGCCATTTTGAGATGTGGTAGGTGCAGCATAATTATATTATCAGGAAAATCATTCCACCAAAAGCCAACAGCTAAAAGCTAATTGCTAATAGCCAATAACCCAACCCTCAAACTTGATTCCCTGAAATATACCTGACCAAACTTCTCTTCGCAATTGGCAAAAGTGTTTCTTCCATGGGGATATTGAGTTCTGTTTCTACGGCGTATACGGCCGGGTTGGGAAGGTCAGAACGATTTTTGATGAGTTGGGCTTTGATATTGTGGTAGGAGTTGACAAAGTTTCGCTGCCAAACATCTACAAATTCTGTTTTGATACTTCGGTATTTTTCATCATGCTTTTCGAAAATACTGAGGCGGTACTGGTATACCCAGGTATTTCGGCAACTTCCTTCACATAATAAGAAATAGCCTTCATTGTGATCCAGTGGCATAATGCCAATGGGTTCAATTTTTAATTTGGTCTCAACAAATTCATAGATCTCAGAACCTGAAGTAATGGCTCTTTTAAGTGTATTGGCAGAGTAATTAATGATTTCTTCCAGCTCTTTCATCAGATCATCATCTTCAATCATTGATTCATACAATAGCTGAAGCTTCTCTATCTGGATGCCGGTAAATTTCTTTGGGAATTGTTCCTGTAAAAACCTTTTATTCTCTTTAAATGCTACGAGATTATTATAATGGAAAATCAGGTCAGCTAACTGGGGATAGAGCTTATTCTGGCTGAAATACTTGTTGATTTCCTGTAAATAAGCGAGAAGGGTGTATTTCTTTAATTCAAAATCAATATACCCATCTGCAAACCAAGTCTGTGATAAGGTTTTCATACCGATCTGTTTAGTTATCCTAATTTACTATTCAGACCCGTTGGTTGCATATTTTGTTTACTAACAGTATGTGAAAAACTGTGAATATGTCAATTAAAAGTCATTTCAATATAACTTGGCGCATTTTTACTGGAATAATAGTAAATTTACTGTCAATAACATTAATTAATGTAGTAGGTAAGCAAAAAAAATGTTTAGAAAAAAATTTCAGGAAGGGCCTTATTCATTTTGGCTGATGCGTGTGCCTCTTTTTCTGGTATACGTATTATTTTTTCTGATACAGCTTTTCTTTTATTTTGATAATACCAAATGGGATACCCGGGCGGGATATGCGGAAGTATATACCAGTGCATTTCAGGGACCCGCTAACCACACTTCGCATATAGCAGCTGCTGAGAAGAAAATCAGTAATGCACTTCAGGTTAAATTAAAGATCCGGTTTAATAAAAAATTTCAAGCTTCTGTAATTGATTTTCCTATTGTTGAAGCAGTTGTAGACCCTGCTATATATGATCTGCCTTTGCAGATAAGGATATTTGCCAATGATACTGAATTGGCCGGGCTGAAATACACCCATTCCTTGCGAGGCCCGCCGTTGCTTTCTTAGCAAACCATCTATTTTTCCATTTAAATATGTTTCTATGATTACTTTCCCAAAAAGGAAGGGTTATATGTTGTTATATATATGCTTGGTATTGCCAGCATTCGGCCTATTAGGACAAACACATTATAATCTGCAAAAACTAATTACTGTTTCGGAAAACTATCTGCCTGTGCTAAAACAAAAACAGGCATTGATGAATAGTGCGAAAGCATCCGTTACGGATATCAGACATTCATTTCTACCTCAATTAACACTAAGTGATCAATTGAATATTGGGTCAGACAATTCTTTGGCAGGAACTTTATTGCCAATAGGAATAAACCCTTCAACTTCAGGAGGGGTTAGGGCTTCAGGCAATATGCAAGCGGTAACAGGCAATTTAGGTGTTTTATATGGCGAATATGAATTAATGAATTTTGGTTTGAATTCCGCAAAAATCAAAACAGCTGAAACTTATGTAGATCTTCAGCAGTCAGACCTCCAGAGAGAACGTTATCTTGTTCAGTTACAGGTATCGAAATTATATTTTTCTGCATTGAAAACGGAGTATAGATTAGAAACAGATAAGCAGAATGTAAATAGATATGATAGCATTTTTAATGTAATTAAAGCTTTAACAGTAAGCGGTTTAAGAGCAGGCTCAGATTCTTCCCTGGCAAAAGCAGAGTTATCAAAGGCAAGAATAACGTATAATCAAACTTTAGGCAGTCTTAATCAGGTTAAAGAGCAATTGGCATATTATACAGGCCTTCCAGCCGCTAAAATTTTGATTGATAGTCTGGCAAATAGTTTTATTGTTCATACCCCCATCCCTGTAAACATGCTTCCGGATACGTTAGCCAACCCTTTAATTGATTATTATATAAGAAAGCGGAATATATTTCTTTCCTATAATAATTTGATTAGAAAAACATATTTACCGAAAATCATATTAGCCGGTAGTACCTGGGCAAGGGGTTCGAGTATTCAATTTAATGATGATTATAAATCATTTGGAACAGGTTTGGGATATCAACGTTTTAATTATTCAGTGGGTATAGCGTTCACGTATAATCTATTTAACGGATTGTACAAAAAAGATAAATTAACCATCAATAAGTTTGAAACGGAAGCAAGTGATTTTGAATTGCAGCAGCAGCGAGTGGCCTTAAATTCAGCTTCTTTACAGGCTGACAATGCATTGTTGACTACGCAGGCAAATCTTACTGAGCTGCCCATTCAATTGCAATCTGCATTAGATACCTATCATCAAAAGCTTGCGCAATATAAAGCAGGTATCATTTCGTTGATCGACCTAACCAATGCGTCTTTTGTATTATACCGTTCACAGACAGACTATATAGAAACCTTAAGTGATTGGTACCTGGCACAATTGGATAAAGCTGTGGCTACAGGTAATCTCACCCAATTTATACAAACGATAAAATAATTCGTATGATAAGAGCAGCATTAAAGCGGCCTATTACAATATTGGTTCTTTTTACGGGGCTATTATTATTTTCTTTAATCGCCATTCGTACTATACCAATTGATATTTTTCCAAAACTCAATGCCCCTACCATTTATGTGATTGAACAATATGGTGGAATGAGTGCTCAGCAAATGGAGGGAATTTTTAGTACCCGTATGCAAGACCAATTCCTGTATATTAATGGGATTAAAAATATAGAAAGTAAAAACATACAGGGACTTACGTATGTGCGACTTACTTTTTATGAAAATACAGATATGGCGGAAGCTACTGCACAGGTAGCTTTACAGAGTAACCGGATGCTCGCTTTTTTTCCACCCGGCTCTTTACCGCCTACCGTTATTCGTTTTGATGCATCTTCCTTGCCGGTAGGTGAATTGGTATTCAATAGCAAAACAAAGTCTTTAAAAGAAATGTTTGACCTGGCTTTGATCAAAGTGAGGCCTTTGTTTGCAACAGTACCAGGGCTGTCTGCAGCTCCCGCTTTTGGATCAAATGCCAGAACTGTTGTAATCAATGTGGATCCTCAAAAGCTGAGTACATATAACATTAGCTCCGATGAGGTTGTTGATGCGATTGCAAGGAACAATTCCATTACACCAAGTGGCAACCTGCGGGTAAATAACATCATGTATGTTACTTCTGTAAATTCAATGGAGGATAAGGTAGAAGAGTTTGCAAAAATTCCTATTAAAAGTAATGGTACTTCCTCTGTATTTATAAGTGATGTAGCTAAAGTTGCGGATGCCTCGGATATTACGGTTGACTATGCTTTAGTAAATGGCAAAAGATCTGTGTATATTCCTGTGGTAAAAACCGCAGACGCTTCTACCTGGGATGTGGTTCAGAGCCTTAGGGCTAAGCTGCCCGAAATACAAAGCCTTTTGCCAGATGATGTAACCATTAGTTATGAATTTGACCAGAGTATATTCGTTATGAATTCTGCGAAAAGCCTGATGTCTGAAGGAATCATAGGTGCGATTTTAACAGGTTTGATGGTATTTCTATTTTTAAGAGATTGGAGAAGCAGTCTAGTGGTAATCATTACTATACCCATAGCAGTGATGGCCGCTATTTTCTTCTTAAAATTGGCAGGCCAAACGATCAATATTATGACACTTAGTGGTCTGGCATTGGCAATTGGCGTATTGGTAGATGAAGCAACGGTAACAATTGAAAATATTCACCAGCACCTGGAGATGGGTAAAGCCAAGAAGCAAGCAATTTTGGATGCCTGTTCAGAAATTTCGTTCCCAAAATTGTTGATTCTGCTTTGTATACTGGCTGTTTTTTCACCAGTTTTTGTTATGAGTGGTGTGCCCAAAGCAATGTTCCTGCCTCTTTCGCTTTCCATTGCATTTGCTATGATTGTTTCCTATCTGGCCTCACAAACCCTTGTGCCAGTAATTTCTAATTGGCTGATAAAAGCCGAGATGTACCAATATCATCACGATCGTTTACATGCACATGCAGGAATGGCATTGAATGATGCGGAAACAAAAGAAATTAGTGAGCATAGTTTGCAGGATAAAAAGCATCCGGAAGAAAATGGATTCTTTCAACGGTTGAAGCTTGGGTTAGAGTCTTTGTTGGAAAATTGGATGCCTAAACGAAAAATAATTGTTATTGTATATCTTGTCTTAGTGATTGCGGCAGCCGGATTTTGTTTTGTAGGAATTGGGAAGGATCTTCTTCCAAAAACAAATAACGGTCAGTTACAATTGCGAATCCGAGAGCCGGATGGTACCCGTTTGGAAGTAACAGAACTGGCTACCAAAGGAATTCTGGCAATTATTGATTCTACGGTTGACCATCATATCGAAATTACTTCATCCTATGTAGGCTTAATCCCCAGTAATTTTGGAACAAGTAATTTATATATTTTCAGTAGTGGAACACATGAATCTCTTATACAGGTAAACCTAAATGAGTCGTATAAAGGAAAAATCGAAGAATTAAAAGAACTGTTACGGAAAAATATTACCGCTGTTTATCCGGAAATAAAATTATCATTTGAGCCCATTGAATTAACCGAAAAGATTATGGCGCAAGGGGCTTCCAACCCCATTGAAGTAAGAGTGGCTGGTAAGAGCATGTCTGATATCAAAAGCTATTCAGCTACTTTACTTAAAAAAATGAAGGATATCCCCTTTTTAAGGGATGTTCAGATTGCACAGCCTTTGCATTTTCCAACAATCAATATTTCTGTAGATAGACAGAAACTGTCACTCATGGGGCTTTCATTAGAAACAATTTCCAGAAGCATTACTGCCAGTACTTCTTCTAGCAGATACACCAGCAAGAATTTCTGGCTGGATAATAAAGCATCGTATACTTACCAGACACAGGTACAGGTTCCTGAATATATTATGAACTCGGTAGAGGAATTGCAATCTACACCATTGGTAAAGGGACAGGCAAGGCCTGTTTTGTCGGATGTAGCCACACTAACTGTTGACAGTTTGCCAGGCGAATACGATCGTAGTGGGCCGCGTAGATTTGTAACCATCAGTGCTAATATATATCATAAGGATCTGGGAAGTGCTACAGAGTCTGTAAGAAAAGCAATCGCAGAAGCGGGCGCTCCACCCGTAGGTTTGATTACTGAAATTAAAGGGATGTCTTCATTGCTGATTGAAACCCTTGGTTCACTTCAAAGCGGATTAATTGCCGCAATTATTGTAATTCTTCTATTGTTGGCAGCCAATTTTCAATCATTTGGAGTAGCCATTGCTGTTTTATCTACTGTACCCGCTGTTTTATTGGGGGCAATGATTTCATTACTTGTTACCGGATCAACCATTAATCTGCAATCTTATATGGGGATTATCATGAGCACTGGAGTATCCGTAGCCAATGCGATCCTGATTGTTACCAATGCAGAAACCCTTCGATTGGAGTATAAAAATTCTTTTAAAGCAGCTACTGTAGCTGCCGGTATTCGTTTGCGACCTATTTTAATGACCAGTATGGCCATGATAGCGGGTATGGTGCCAATGGCCATTGGCATGGGAGAAGCTGGCGATCAATCGGCTCCTTTGGGTCGCGCAGTAATTGGCGGATTGGCTGCTTCTACTTTTGCCGCTTTATTTATTTTGCCATTGGTATATGGCTGGGTTAGACAAAATGCTTCGCTAGACCCGGTATCCCTATTACCCGAAGATTCAACAAACTAAAAAAATGAACATGAAATATTTTATTCTATTCGTTATTGTATCCTATTCATTCATATCCTGTGCTTCCCATAAAGAGGAAGACAAAAAAACAGTAGCAAAAATAAATCCGGCAGATAAATTTCAATTGGCAACAGTTGATAAAGCAGGCGTAACAGAAATGATCAAATTGCCGGGGATGCTTACCGCATACGAGGAAGTAAGTATTTATCCCAAGGTGAATGGTTATGTGAAAACTGTTTTGGTGGATATAGGATCCAGGGTTTCAAAAGGAACTTTATTAATGGTGTTGGAAGCCCCCGAAATGGTGCAGGCATCGCTACAGGCAAGAGAAAGATATACAAGAACCCGCTCAGACCTGGCACTTGATAAAGAGCATTATCAAAGATTACTGGAGGCTTCCAAAACACCGGGGGCTATCTCTCCTTTTGATCTTTCGAGTATAAAGGCAAAAGTAGAAGCGGATAGCGCTTTGTCCAATGCTGAAAAAGCAAATTGGCAGATGCAACAATCTTTACTTGACTATTTACAGGTATCCGCTCCCTTTGACGGAGTAATTACTGAAAGAAATGTTCACCCGGGTGCATTGGTGAATACACTTGCCAAAGACAAACCGATGCTAGAACTAAAGCAGGTAAGTCATTTAAGGTTGCAGGTTGATATACCTGAAGGCATTGCTGCCACTATCCGGAATAAGGATACTGTTTCTTTTTTTACTGATGCATTGCCAGGTAAAAAATTAAGTGGACATATCAGTCGTAAATCCGAAAATATCAATTCTGAATTTCGGTCAGAAAAAATGGAGATAGATGTAAACAATACAAATGGATTACTTTCTCCGGGTATGTATGCCCAGGTAATTTTTCATCTTACCGGTAGCAGGGATGCTTTGTCGGTACCTAAATCTGCCGTAGTAACTTCAACCGAAAGGAAATATGTATTGGTGGTCAGGAATAATAAAATAAAAAAAATAGATATCACCACCGGTAATGAATCCAGCTCCAGGATTGAAATATTCGGCTTATTGCAAGCTGGTGATCAGGTAATTGTAAATGCGAATGATGAGATTGGGGAGAGCAGTTAGTAATTAACAATTGGCTTTTGGCTTTTGGCTTTTGGCTTTTGGCTTTTGGCTTTTGGCTTTTGGCTTTTGGCTTTTGGCTTTTGGTAATTAGTTGGAATTGCAAATATACTAAGCTA
>CAIYKV010000005.1 GCA_903926855.1 uncultured Bacteroidota bacterium
ATAGTAGTTATTATTTTTGGCGTAGCTTTTTATATATGGATATAGCTGCTAAAAGCAGTAAAATAAAGGCTATCAGTCCTACTATGCCCCATACAAAACTGATACTTTCTTTTACTACCACCAGCATTACTATCGCAATTAACATTACGGTGGCCACTTCATTCCACATTCTCAATTGTTGAGAACTATACCTGAATTCACCACGCATTTCCTGAGAAAAAATATATTGAAGGGAGAAATGATAGATATACAATAAAAGAACAAACCCTAATTTCAATAACAGCCATCTTCCTGCATCTGCAAAAACAAGCAGGTACCATCCCCCGTTATAAAGTACTACCAACCCCAATATTAGTGTCAGGATAGCCGAAGGCCAGGTAATCCCATACCATAATCTTTTCGACATCAAAGCCAACTGTTCCCGCAGAATTTTTTTTTCTGCTTCCGGCTTTTCCGCTGCTTCCGTTGCATAAATAAATAATCTGGGCATATAAAAAAGCCCTGCAAACCAGGTTACCACAAAAATGATATGAAGTGCTTTCAGATAAGGGTACATAGAATCGGGTTTATCTATTCGTTTTAAAACTCAATACATTAATGGTCATTGGTCAGTAGTCATTTGTCAGTAGGCAAAAGCAACTCCTGAATTATACACAAACCTATGATCTTTGTATATCCATGAAACGCCAAACGCCAAACGCCAAACGCCAAACGCCAAACGCCAAACGCCAATCCCTAATCCCTCGTCCACTTAACAATCGTATTCACCCAAACAGGATTCGTATTCAAACAGGGAATCATTTCATAAGTTTCACCCCCGGCTTTCATAAAAGATTCACGTCCCCTTTCATTGATTTCTTCAAGGGTTTCGAGACAATCACTGATAAAAGCCGGACAAACCACCAGTAGCTTCTTAATACCTTCTTTGGGCATTTGTTCTAACCGGATATCTGTAAAGGGTTGTAACCATCCTTTACCTAATCTGGACTGGAAAGAAATACTGTATTTATCCTGAGGTATCCCAAGTTCTGCAGTTACCAAACGGGTAGTAGTAAAAACCTGGTGACGATAGCAATGATCATGGGCAGGAGAATCTGTTTCACAACAATTGCTGGTTGTGAGACAGTGAGATCCCGTAGTATCACTTTTCCGGATATGTCTTTCTGGAATGCCATGATAACTGAATAATATATGATCATAGTCCTTTTCGAGCCAGGGTTTGATATTGGAGGCAAGCGCGTGTAAATAATCCGGGTTTTTATAAAAAGGATCAATAACTGTCAGCTTAAATGGGTATTGATACTTTGTATGATGCGCAACTGCATAGTCTACTGCGGTTTCAAAACTACTCATCGCATAATGGGGATAGAGTGGAATTAATACGACCTCCTCCAATTTTGGATAATCCCTGATCAGCGCATCAAAAGCCTGTTTGGGAGAGGGATTTCCATAACGCATGGCAATAGCCACGGGTTCCGACACTTTTTGTTGTAAAGCCTGCTGCAACTGTTTGGTAAGAACAATTAAAGGAGAACCCTCATCAGTCCAGATAGTTTTATACGCTTCGGCCGATTTGGGTGCCCGGAAAGGGACAATAATCCCTCTTACCAGCAAGGCACGGGGAATAAAGGGGATATCAATTACCTTTTCATCCATCAGGAACTCGTTCAGGTATTTCCTGACATCTTTTACTGCAGTAGAATCTGGCGAACCCAGGTTCATTAAGAGTATTGCTTTCTTGGCTTCTTGAGACATAATCGTATTATGGTTGCAAATGTAATATAACCACAGCATCTGTTTTTCATTTGCTGCTAGAATCAACCGAAGTAACGAAAGATCAGGTAGTATGGTTGTACAAGTAACCATTGTCATGGGTATTCGAGAAAATCTGACACAGAAATGACAATGTAATGACTCAAATCATGGGTAGCAAGAAACCGCGAAAGATACCTTTGCGTAGTTATAAGAAATAATTATAAGTAAAGCTGAGCATGGAAATAAATCAATTTTTTGTTGCAGGGATTAACTACAAGAAAACGGATACACTAACCCGTGGCAAATTTGCTGTTAACCAGGATCAATATGGGGCTATTCTGGAAAATGCAGGCAAAAAAGGCCTGACAGAGTTGTTTATTATAAGTACCTGTAACCGAACTGAAATTTATGGCGTAGCAGAAGATGTTAATATCCTGATCAAACTACTTTGTAATGAAACGATTGGGGATGCAGCCACTTTTACCGAGCTTTCTTATGTAAACCAGGGACAGGCAGCTATCGAGCACCTGTTTTCTGTTGCTGCTGGACTGGATTCACAGATTTTGGGAGATTATGAAATTGTAGGCCAGATGAAACAAGCCATCAAATTTTCAAAAGAAAGGGGATTTGTAGGCGCATTTACCGAAAGATTATTCAATACCGTATTACAGGCATCAAAAGCCATCAAAAACGAAACAGCACTTAGTGGAGGAACCATCTCTGTTTCTTTTGCAGCCATCCAGTTTCTCAAAGAAACGGTTGCTGATACCTCAAATAAAAAGATTGTTTTGATTGGAACCGGTAAAATCGGGAGAAATACCTGTAAGAACCTGGTGGATTACCTGGAAACAAAAAATATTACGCTTATTAACCGGACAGACGAAAAAGCAATGGAATTGGCACTGGAATTGGGTTTACAAGTTGCTACCCATGCAAACCGTACAGAAGAAATCAACCAGGCAGATATTGTGATTGTAGCAACCAATGCAGATGCCCCGGTAATTACCCGCCAAAGTCTGTTGAACAGCAGCCCAAAAATATTGCTGGATCTTTCTATTCCTAATAATATTGACCCTTCGGCTGCCAATCTGGACCATATTACTTTGGTAAATGTGGATGACCTTTCCAAAATCAATGATAAAACCCTGGAAAAACGTCGTGCCGAAGTTCCTAAAGCAATCAACATCATTCAATTACATATCAGTGAATTCGTAGAATGGTTTGCCATGCGTCGCAATTTGACTGTTTTAAAAGCTGTTAAACAGAAATTGGTGGATATGCACTCCTGCAAACTCTACCAATCATCATATCATACCACAGATAGCCATAACATTGACAAAGCCTCTATTCAGAAAGTAGTGAATACCGTTGCGCTAAAAATGCAGCGTCAACAACAGCCAGGATGTTATTATATTGAGGCGATCAATGATTTCATGACAATCCATTAATCCATGAGTAAAGTACTACGGATCGGCACACGCGAGAGTCAGCTGGCTGTTTGGCAGGCAACCCTTGTACAGGAACAATTAAAAGAACACGGCATTGCCAGCGAGTTGGTATATATAAAAAGTGACGGAGATATTGACCTGGTTACCCCATTATATGAATTAGGTGTACAAGGAATTTTCACCAAAACCCTGGATGCAGCTTTATTGGGTAACCGCATAGACATTGCCGTTCATTCCATGAAAGATGTGCCTACTTTTCTGGCAAAAGGAATAATTCAGTCCTCAGTATTACCCAGGGCTTCTTATCGGGATTTATTAGTGTATAAAGGCAACGAAGAAGAATTGTTTTATGAATTGGGTTTTATTAATGGAGAGTGGTCAATAGTAAACGGGCAAACGGTACCCAATTCTTATTTAAAAATCGCCACCAGCAGTATTCGTCGTAAGGCACAGTGGCTAAATCGTTATCCGGCACATAGCATAGATAATCTTCGGGGAAATGTAAATACCCGGTTAAAAAAAGTAGCAGAAAGCGATTGGAACGGGGCAATATTTGCTGCAGCGGGATTGGAGCGTATTGGACTTAGGCCTGAAAAATCAATTGAACTTGACTGGATGTTACCGGCTCCTGCACAAGGGGCGATTATGATTGTTTGCAGGGAAAACGACCTATCTTCTTTTGAATCCTGCCAATTATTGAATGACTCCAACACCGCTTTATGCACCAAAATTGAAAGAGATTTTCTAAGAACCTTACTGGGTGGTTGTGCTACACCCATTAGTGCTTTGGCAGAAATTACAGAAGACAGAGTTGTGTTCAAAGGTAATATTTTGTCAATTGATGGGAAAGAAAAATTTGAAACCACAATTACGAAACCAGTTTCCAGCAGTGAAGACCTTGGCATTAGCATTGGAAAACAATTATTAGAAATGGGGGCAGATAAAATAGTAAGCGATATACGAAATGCAGGAGCATAATATTCACATATTATGTACACGTCCTATTGAAGAGGATTTGGTTGAGCAAGCGCTTTTACAAAATATCCGTATAGATAGCATTTCCTTGATCGAAACAGAACCCATTCAATCCATTGAAGTACAACAGGAGGTTGAACTGGCTTCTATTCAAATAGCAAATATTGTATTTACCAGCATGAACGCGGTAGAAGCGGTAACAGATTTACTGGATGGCGCTATTCCGGAATGGCGAATTTATTGTATTGGCCATGCAACCAAAGAATTGATAGATGCCTATTTTGGTGAGGATGCCATTGCAGGCATTGCCGATAATGCTGCCGAGCTGGCGGAGGAGATTTTACAGGATGAAAACATTGATGAAATTATTTTTTTCTGTGGAAATAAAAAAAGAGAAGAGCTTTCCAAAAGACTTCAACAAAACAATATCCATGTAAACGAAATCGTAGTTTACCAAACGCATACCATTGCCCAATCGATTGAGAAAAAATATGATGCGGTTATTTTTTTCAGTCCCAGTGCAGCAGAAAGTTTTTTTAGTAAAAACCGTTTAAGCGAAACAGCCATTGTTTTTGCCATTGGCTCTACTACCCGTGAAACCATCCAACAATTTTGCAAAAACAAGATCATTGTCAGTAAATATCCTTCAAAACAAGCATTGGTAGAACAGGCAATTGACTACTTTACACAACTATTCAATTAATCAAAACGAATACCCTAATAGGGCAATACAATAACCATGTTACAGAACGATTTATTATTAAAAGTATTAAGAGGCGAAAAAGCAGAAAGAACACCCGTATGGATGATGCGGCAGGCGGGTCGTTATTTACCGGAATACATGGTATTACGTGAAAAATATGGGTTCTTTGAACGCTGCCAGACACCCGAACTGGCGTGTGAGATCACTATCCAGCCTGTGAATATTATTGGTGTAGACGCTGCAATTTTATTTTCTGATATATTGGTGGTTCCGCAAGCAATGGGACTTGAGGTACAGTTAGTAGAGAGTAAAGGGCCATATCTGCCAAATCCTATAAAAACTCAAAAAGACCTTACCCGTGTTCGGGTACCAGATGTTCAGGAAACACTGGGTTATGTTTTTGATGCAATAAAGCTGATTAAAAAAGAACTCAATAACCGTGTTCCTTTGATTGGTTTTGCCGGAGCTCCATGGACCATTCTTTGCTATATGGTTCAAGGAAAAGGATCAAAAACTTTTGATGAAGCCAAAGCATTCTGTTACACACAACCCGAACTGGCGCATACACTTTTACAAATGATCACGGATACTACCATTGCTTATTTGCAGGCACAGGTAAAAGCAGGAGCAGATACCGTTCAAATTTTTGATAGCTGGGGTGGCTTATTAGGACCAGCAGATTTTGAAAATCTTTCCTTACAATATATCCGTCAGATTGTAACTGCCTTAAAAGACCTGGCACCTACTATTATTTTTGCCAAAGGAGCCTGGCATAGTTTAGCGTCGATGGCAGCCACTGGCGCACAAGGTTTAGGGATTGATTGGTGTATTACAC
Source organism: uncultured Bacteroidota bacterium (assembly GCA_903926855.1). Taxonomy (GTDB): domain Bacteria; phylum Bacteroidota; class Bacteroidia; order Chitinophagales; family Chitinophagaceae; genus Sediminibacterium. The sequence continues at coordinate 5,717 of CAIYKV010000005.1, forward strand.
CACAAATGGCGAGGCAGTTTGCAGGTAACCAGGTTACTTTACAGGGAAATTTTGATCCGGCTAAATTGCTATCCCCCATACCGGTTATTCAAAAAGAAGTAAAACAGATGTTGGATGCATTTGGTTCAGGAAGACATATTGCTAACCTGGGTCACGGGATATTACCGAATGTACCGGTTGATCATGCAAGGGCATTCGTGGATAGTGTAAAAAATTATAAAGGCTAATCCATTGACTACTGAGGTTCCATATAAAACCAATCCTCTTGTCTTTAGAGAAAGATGGATAGAATTCATCTATACATTACAGGATACCATCTGCAAGGGTCTTGAACTGATAGATGGAAAAGCTATTTTTATTGAAGATCGTTGGGAAAGAGAAGAAGGAGAAGGTGGTGGTGGTAAAACAAGAACTTTGACAGGTGGACTGGTATTTGAAAAAGCCGGAGTAAATACTTCTGTAGTTTTTGGAAAAGTAACGGATACCATGCGCAGGAGTTTACAAATAGAAGGTGATACCTGGTTTGCCTGCGGATTATCATTGGTATTACATCCATTAAATCCTTATGTTCCTACTGTGCACGCCAATTGGCGGTATTTTGAATTGTATAATGCAGCTGGTGAGGTAGCAGACAGATGGTTTGGTGGAGGTACTGATCTAACACCCTATTATCTTTTTGAAGAAGATGCCAAACATTTTCATCAAACCCTGAAAAATATTTTGGATGATTTTGATGAAGAACTCTATCCAAGGTATAAAAAGAATTGTGATGACTATTTTGTGAACATACATAGAAATAAAGAAACCCGTGGCATTGGTGGTATTTTTTATGATCATCTGCGCCCTGATGAACATACAGATCTCGAAACCCTGTTTCGCTTTCAAAAGGCAAATGGAAATTCATTTCTTCCTGCTTATCTCCCGATAGTTGAAAAAAGAAAAGATAGCAAATATGCAGAAAGGGAAATCGAGTGGCAGGAGATCAGAAGAGGTCGCTATGTAGAATTTAATTTGTTACACGACAGGGGTACTATTTTTGGTTTAAAAACAAATGGCAGAACCGAAAGCATTTTGATGAGTTTACCACCAAGAGCCAGATGGAATTATGATCATCACCCATCCCCCGGTACGGAAGAGGAAAAATTACTAAACGTTTGTTTGCATCCTGTTAACTGGATTTAATTGATACCTATGATACTTCAAAGAAGAAACCGAATACTTCGTCAATCACCTGCCATCAGGGCAATGGTAGCGGAAACCATTTTGCAGCCAGCCGATTTTATTGCCCCTTTATTTATTGATGAAGGAGAAAACCTGGTTACAGAAATCGTATCTATGCCCGGCTACTATCGCCGTAGTCTTGATCTTACTGTAAAAGAAGTAAAAGAGCTATGGGGAATGGGTATCAAATCTGTATTGCTTTTTATAAAATGCAAGGATGAATGGAAAGATAATACCGGCAAAGAAGCTTGGAACAAGCATGGCTTGATGCAGCGAAGTGTAAAAGCCATCAAAGAAGCAGTTCCAGAAATGGTGGTAATGACTGATGTGGCCCTTGATCCGTATTCCTCATACGGACATGATGGGATTGTAAAAAATGGTGAAATCGTAAATGATGAAACAGTTGAGGCACTTGTTAAAATGAGTATCAGTCATGCAGAAGCCGGTGCAGATTTTGTTGCCCCGAGTGATATGATGGATGGCAGGATTGGGGCAATCAGAGAGGGGCTGGAAGAGCATCATTTTACAAAAACGGGCATTATGAGTTATAGTGCCAAATATGCTTCCTGCTTTTATGGACCATTCAGAGATGCATTGGATAGTGCACCAGGTTTTGGCGATAAAAAAACCTACCAGATGGATTATGCCAACCGGACAGAAGCCATTAAAGAAACGATAATTGATGTGGAAGAAGGGGCAGATATTGTGATGATTAAACCCGCACTGGCTTATCTGGATATTATCAGGGAAATTAAAAATGCAGTGGATGTTCCGGTAAGTGCTTACCAGGTTAGTGGAGAATATGCGATGATTAAAGCAGCAGCTAAAATGGGTTGGCTGAACGAGGAAAAAACAATACTGGAATGTTTAACCTCCATCAAAAGAGCGGGGGCAGATTTGATCGCTACTTATTTTGCAAAAGAAGCGGTGAGATTGCTAAACGAAAAATAATATAGTAACCAACAGAATAGAAATTCTTTCGTTTGCCTGTAAAATAAAGAACTATGTACGAAAAAAGTAAGCTACTCTTCGATAGGGCCCAACAGAGTATTCCTGGTGGCGTAAATTCACCTGTTCGGGCTTTTAAAAGTGTGGGCGGAACACCTGTATTTATTGAAAAAGCAAAAGGCGCTTATTTGTATGATGCGGATGGGAATCAGTATATAGATTATATCGCTTCCTGGGGCCCGATGATATTAGGTCATGCGTATGAGCCTGTGATTACTGCGATTCGTGAAAAAGCGGCGTATTCTACTTCCTACGGCGCTCCTACTGAGTTGGAAATTGAGATGGCCGAACTCATCCGAAGCATGGCTCCCAATATTGATATGGTTAGGATGGTAAGCAGCGGAACAGAAGCCTGTATGAGTGCTTTACGTCTTGCACGAGGATATACCGGAAGAAATAAATTCATCAAGTTTGAAGGTTGTTATCATGGACATGCAGATGCTTTTCTTGTAAAAGCGGGAAGTGGTTTGGCCACTTTTGATATTCAAACTGTACCGGGAGTAACAGCCGGTGTTTCGAACGATACATTAACCTGTGCATATAATGATCTTGCTGCGGTAGAAGCATTGGTAATAAAGTTTCCTAACGAAATTGCTGCTATCATAATAGAACCTGTTGTTGGGAATATGGGCTGTATACTACCCCAAGCCGGTTTTTTAGAAGGCTTACGAAAAATATGCGATGAACATTCCATTGTTTTCATTTTTGATGAAGTGATGACGGGTTTCAGATTGTCTGCAGGTGGCGCCCAGCAATTATTAAAAATTGATGCCGACCTGGTAACCTATGGAAAAGTAATCGGCGGAGGCATGCCTGTTGGAGCGTTTGGCGGGAAAAAACAGATCATGGAAAAAATCGCTCCCCTGGGTAATGTATACCAGGCGGGCACCTTAAGTGGTAACCCTTTGGCCATGATTGCTGGTTACACAACTTTACAAATACTAAAGAATTCTCCTTCAATTTATTCAGAATTGGAAGCCAAAACAGCTTATCTGGAAGCAGGTCTCCGTAAAACCCTGGACGCATCCGGTACTCCTTATACGATTAACCGTTTAGGTTCAATGATCAGTCTTCATTTCAGCGACCAACCAGTTATCGATTTCGCATCGGCCTCTTCAGCTAATAATGATTTATTCAAGCAGTATTTCCATGCCATGCTGAAAAGAGGAATCTATTTACCCCCTTCCGCATTTGAAAGTTGGTTCCTGAATAATGCACTTAGCTATTCAGATCTCGACAAAACCATTCAGGCAACAGCGGATAGTCTTGATGAGATTCTTGCCGGGGCTTGATTTGCATCATATAAATTGGCAAAAAGGATACGTAACTTCGGAATATGAAAATCATATTCTTTTCCGCACAGGCATACGATAAAACTTTCTTCAACAGGTATAATGATACCTTGGGTTTTGAGTTGGATTTCCAGGAATCTCAACTTACCGAGCAAACCGTAGGTTTGGTAAATAATGCAGAAGCCATTTGTGTTTTTGTAAATGATCAGATCAATGCAGTGGTTTGTAAACAATTATCTGAGAAAGGGGTAAAGGTTATCGCACTAAGATGTGCTGGTTTTAATAATGTAGACCTGGAAGCCGCAAAAGCAAATGGGCTAAGGATTTGCCGGGTTCCGGCCTACTCTCCGGAAGCAGTAGCTGAGCATGCGCTTGCGTTAATACTCACCCTGAATCGTAAAACCCACAAAGCTTATAACCGGGTAAGGGAACAAAATTTCTCATTAAATGGATTGCTAGGTTTTAATTTATACGGAAAAACAGTTGGTGTAATTGGCACAGGAAATATTGGTAAATCCTTTTGCCGTATTATGAAAGGATTGGGATGTCGTGTATTGGCTTTTGATGTAATTGCCAATAAAGACATGGAGTCGATCGGTGTAGAATACCATCCCCTTGCAGAAGTATTGGCTGCAGATATTATTTCCTTGCATTGTCCGCTGAATAATCAGACTAAACACCTGATCAATCCTGAAACCATTGGGATGATGAAAAAAGGCGCTATGCTGATTAATACCAGCAGGGGTGGTCTGGTTGATACCAAGGCGATTACAGAAGCCTTAAAATCCGGGCAGGTTGGCTATTTAGGCATTGATGTATATGAACAGGAAGAACATCTTTTTTTCCGCGATTTGTCAGGTGTCATCATCCAGGATGATGAAATACAGCGTCTCATGAGTTTCCCCAATGTATTGATTACAGCGCATCAGGCATTTTTTACTGAAGAAGCCCTTAGCCAGATTGCCACAAATACGTTAAATAGCACCTATGAGCTTCTAAAAAGCAATAAATTATCCAACCAGGCTGCGTTATTAGTTTAAATTTTATCTGATATTCGTAGATAGAAGAAAATTGAGGACTGCAGAATGAAAAAAATAACCCTAAGGGTTTTTGTTGCCTTTTCTTTGTTCTTTTTGGCCCTTGCCTGCCAAAAGGAGCTTAGCTATGAAAATGGGGGACTATCCGGTACTGCCCAGGGAACTTTAGGTGACTCATTAGGCAATTGCGCCAATATTATCGTAAAAGGCAAATATGCGGTTGACACTTCACTTGCAGACAGCAACTACCTTATTGTTAAAGTCAATTTTACCACACAAGGAAAATTTTATCTCAGTTCAGATACGGTAAATGGCATGTGGTTCCAGGATTCTGGCTATGCACTTACTACGGGAACTACTTATATTAAAGTTCCGGGAAGAGGTAAACCATTACTGGGGATATCGGCTACTTTTACGCTTGGTTTGAATGGCAATTATTGTTCTTTCACAATTATATCTACAGGCACTGGTGGTGCCAGTTCTGGTGGCACCGGAACGGTAGCTGGTACCGATTATTTTCCGGTAACGACCGGATCGCTTTGGAAATACCAATACATTCCTAAATTAAGCACAATAGACACTTTTAGCGTAAGAGTTGTTCCTAATCTGGTAACCGTAGATAGTTTGAGCTATTCGCAATTTGCAACAACCTTGGGGGATACATTTTATTTTTCTAAAAAAAATGGAAATTATTATGCTTTGAGCACGATCGATTTTGATTATACATTTCTCTTTGATTCAGTACCCAGTAGTTTTATCACCTACCCCTTTCTAAAAGAAAGTGCCAACGTAAATGACAGTTGGGAAACCCCACAATATGGTATTGTAAAACTAATTACCGGAAGCACAACAGAATATGGGATGTCCAAAGCCATATTTACCATAAAATCCAAGAATACAGTTCCTTATACCATAGCAGGAAAAACCTATACGAACGTTATCAATGTTCAACGCCAGATTATATTTTTGCCTACCGGCAGCCAGACTTCCAGAATCTTACTTACCGGGAATTCCTATTACGCTAAAGGCTATGGTCTGATAGATCAGGTACTCGGTTCAGGAAATCAAACGCAGTATGTGTCTATTACGCAAACACCCACTATACTTAATTAATAATTAATAATTGAAAGCTTATATCAGGCGGGTATTTTTTTTGTATTTACTACAGCCATTTTTAGGTTGAAGTAATTTTTCAATATCGCCTATCAGGCAGATTGCATCACTGTAACCCTAGTACAAATAATACCCTACCAATGCAAGACAAGAAATGACTGCTATTAGAATTTTAAAATGGCAACTATCGCGTGATCTAATAATTATTAATTGTTAATTGCCTTTAGAAGATTTGTGTCTTGTCGTTCACCTCGCTATTGGTTTCAACGGTATGATGTTGTTCGGTAATTGTTTTTTTGAAGAATCGATTTTGGAAAATAAGGATGGCAATGACACCGGTGGAAATTGAGGCATCTGCTATATTGAAAACAGGTCTGAAAAATTCGAAATCATCTCCTCCTACAAAAGGAACCCAGGAAGGATAATGTGTATTGGTGATCAGTGGAAAATATAGCATGTCTACCACCTTGCCATGTAGAAAACCAGCATAGCCCCCGTCTTTTGGGAACAAATGTGCCAGATTTTGCGCGTAAAGATTACTTTGGTCGAAAAGCAATCCGTAAAAAAGACTATCAATCAAATTACCCAGAGCTCCGGCATAGATCAATGCCGCACAGATAATAAATCCCTTATGGTACTGCTTTCTGATAAAATCGCGTAGTAAAAAACTACCCCATATAACCGCCACTAACCGAAAGAGAGTAAGCACGATTTTTCCAAACCCGCCGCCAAATTTCCAGCCCCAGGCCATTCCCTCATTCTCAACAAAATGAAGACGGAACCAATTGCCTATAATCTTATGCTCTTCCCCAGCATAGAAATGTAGTTTGATGTAAAATTTTAATGCCTGGTCGGCAAAAATGATCAATAAAATAAGAAATAATATTTTTCTTCCTTTCACTTCCATGGTTTTTATGGGTGGCAAAGATAGTACTTGGCCCTAATGGGTGGATCATCTGGGAAAAAGTTTCCATTTTGAGCCACAAATCCCCTGTTTAAAGTATTATTCTTCCACATATACCCTTTTTACCCTTTGACTGATACCCGTCATAATCTCATAAGGTATGGTGTCCGCCCAACCGGCCAGATCCTGCACCGGCAGGTGTTTTCCAAATATTTCAACCATATCTCCCTCTTTGGTACCAGGCAGATCCGTTACATCAATCATGGTCATATCCATACATACATTGCCTATTACCGGCACAAGCCTGTCTTTCAAAAACATTTTCCCATTTCCATTACCCAATTCCCTTCCAAACCCATCCGCATAACCGATCCTTACTGTAGCAATGATACTATCTCTTTCCAGTTTTCCTTTTCTCCCATACCCAACAGTTTCCCCTGCTTTTACATGTCTTACCTGGGCAATGGTAGATTTCAAAGTAGTAACCGTTTCCAGCGGAATCGCATTTTTTTCATCGGAACTATTCACCCCATATAATCCAATTCCCAGGCGTACCATATCAAACTGATAAGCAGGGTTTCGATATATGGCTGCTGAATTGGCTATATGCCTGATAAAATCATAGCCGATTATTTTCTTCATTTGTAAACAGGCATCTTCAAATAATCTAACCTGTAATTGGGTAAACCCATCATGCTCGGCTGCTTCACTTGCTACCAGGTGACTAAACACGCTTTTCACAGCCATCGTTTGTTTCTCTCTGATCAGGATAGCCAGTGCTTCTGCTTCTCCTGTTTCAAAACCCAGTCGGTTCATTCCGGTATTGAATTTTATATGAACAGGAAATTGGGTAAGCCCTTGTTGACTGAGATAATGATGAAATGCATGATAAATAGGGAAGGAATAAATTTCCGGCTCAAGGTCATAGTTTACCATGGCATCAAATCCTGCTTCATCCACATTCATTACCATAATTGGTAAGCTGGTTCCCGCTTTTCGCAATTCAACACCTTCATCAGCATAAGCAACTGCCAGGTAATCTACTTTATGAAATTGCAAAACCCTAGCTACTTCTGCCGTTCCACTTCCATAGCTGAATGCTTTTACCATGGCCATTAATCGGGTGCTGGGTAATAAATGAGCCTGGTGCAGTTTCAGGTTATTCGCAAGAGCAGTAAGATTGATTTCCATAACCGTCTGGTGTACTTTCTGTTCCAGCCAATGTGAAATTTTTTCAAACTCAAAAACCCTGGCCCCTTTTAATAAAATATATTCTTTTGAAAACTGGTGTATCCCTGACTGATGTAAAAAAATATCTGTAGTGGGATAGAATGACACGATTGTATTATGCTTGTCAAAAAGAAAACGATGAGCACTGATAGCCGATCCAATGCCAATAAGTCGGTGAATGGCCCTTGCCTTTATTTTTTCTTCAATACCCTTATATAAATCTTCTTCTGTATATCCGGATTCTAAAAGATCTGAAAGAATCAAGGTGGTTGATTGATTACCGGCCTGTTGTTGAAGATAATCCAATGCCAGATCCAATGAAGCGAGATCATTGCTATAGCTATCATTCAGTATATAACAGTTGTTGATACCCTTTTTTAGCTGCATACGCATATCAACCGGCTCGAGCAGTAACATACGTTCATTGATTACAGATTGTTCATATTTCAGCGACAATAATACTCCCCAGCAGGTAATCGCGTTATCGATAGAAATACGATCGGTAAATGGCATAGTAACCGCAACCGCTTTACCAGCAAACAGCCCGGTAATAGCCGTCTCGTTTCCCTTTTTTTCTTCGGTTATTATTTTGAGTGTAGCAGTTTCATTCCTGCTCCAGGAGAAAAATTGTGCGCATTTTTCAAAATAAATCGAATCCCCCTTTTCCGGATATAAGAAAGGTTGTATGGCTTCTTTTCCGAATACAAAATTGGCAACCTGTTTACATAATTTTATTTTTTCAAGCGCTTTCTGCCGGTTATCTGTAAATCCTTCTCTATGTGCATCCGCAATATTGGTCATAACACCGATGGTTGGCTGTATGATCTTTGCTAAAGCATCCATTTCATTTACAGTAGATATACCTGCCTCAAAAATAGCCAGTGTATGCTGGGTGTTCATTTGCCAAACACTCAGGGGTACTCCGATTTGCGAATTATAACTTCTCGGACTTCGGACAATCGTATAATCAGGATTTAATAATTGATACAACCATTCCTTTACAATGGTTTTTCCATTGCTGCCTGTGATCCCAATCACCGGAATGTCAAAACGACTGCGATGAAAAGCTGCCAACTGCTGTAATGCATGTAATACATGATCAACTTGTAAAAAATTCGCGTCAGGAAACAGATGAAAATCAAAGTCCCGTTTTACTACAAAATTCCTGACCCCTCTCTCATATACTTCTGAAATAAAAGTATGCCCGTCACGTCTGGGTCCATTCAATGCAAAAAAAAGAGAATTTTCCGGAAAAACGATTTTACGGCTATCTATTACCAATTGACCAATAACAGGATTATCTGGAAATACCTCCTTCACGTGAATGATCTCTGCAATATCCTTCAGGGTATAAGTTATCATTGGCATAATAGTTTATCATAGCTCATTTTCTGACCTATTCGCTTCTTTTCTTTTTACAATTATGGAATAAAAAACAGAGCCGGAAATACAAACCAATATTACCCCCAATGAAATCAATACCTGCCAGTTTTTATCTATCCACTGTGAAATAAAGTGTTCACCCAGCATCTTTGTCCCGATAAATATCAGTACAATGGCAATACCCTGTTGCAGGTATTCGAATTGTGAAACAGCCGATCTCAGTAGAAAGAAAAGACTTCGTAAACCCAATACGGCAAATATATTAGAGGTATAAATGACCAGTGGATCTTTGGAAATACCCATTACAGCAGGAATAGAATCCAATGCAAAAACCAGATCGGTAGCCGCAAGTAATACCACTACCACAAACAGGGAGGTATATACAGGCTTTCCATTTTCAAGTATGCGATACCTGCCATCCCCATCATGTGAAACCAATGGCAACATTTTTTGCAGGAACCGGTATACACCTGACTCCTGTGGAACAAATTCATCTTCTTCGCCTGCTGTAAACATTTTGTATCCGGTATATAATAAGAAGAGCCCAAACAAATAGAGTATCCAGGAAAACTTTGCCACTAAGGCAACGCCTACGGTAATAAATAAAATCCGTAAGAGAATCGCTATTACGATACCCACCAATAACACTCTTGGAAAATGTTTTGCCTTAACACCAAAGGCTGTAAAAATCAATATAAATACAAATATATTGTCGATGCTAAGACTCCACTCCATTAAATAAGCACTGATGAATTCCAGGCTTAATTGCGGGCCTGTTGAAGTGAGTCCCGTCATTCCCTGTACATCGTTTTCAGATGTTAATGCCGGTCCTTCAAACCATAAAAAAACAAAAAAAGCCAATGCTAATCCTACCCAAAAAAGTGTTTGGTATAAAGCCTGCTGAATGGTAATGATCTTATTTTTTTTACTAAGCAGCCCTAAGTCAAATACCAATGCGGTTACAATCACGATACCAAATACTAAATAAACAACCGCGTGTGTTGACATTACAGGGATTTATAAGCTAAAGATAAACAGACTGCAGGGGATAACCTTATTGTTCATACTTCTTTTTCCGGAGCCATTGAAAAAGAACCCCGGTTAGTATGATCAGCAAAACCGGTAAGCCGATATTGATGAACTGCCAGGTGGTTCGCTGTTCTTCAACTTTTGCTTTATCCAGTAAGCGCAATATAAAATCCTTATTACGGCTTTCAAATAAATGCGAAGTACTGACAAGGTAATCAACCGAATTCAGAAAAAATTCCCGGTTAGCAAATCGATAGTTTTCAAATAATACCATACCCATCGGTAACGGGCCCGTGGTTTGACTAATTGCATTGGTTACAATATCCGCATCAGAAATAACAATCTGTTTTGCATTATGAATTGCCTGGCTTAAAAAGGGTTTTCCGGTTACCCGTTGCACAGAATCCATGACCGTTTTACCAACCCGATTGGCAAACAGAGAATTAAATTTCCCCTCCAACAATACTGCCACAGGAATATGACTCTGGGTAAACATACGAAGGTCATCATCAGTTTTTACGCTATTGATATCAACTATTGCAGGTGAACTAATTCTTCGGCTATTGGTATCTGTTGCAAGCAAAATCGTTTTTTGTATTCCGGGTGCTTTTACTGTATCGATACTTGATGGAAAAATAGATAATACCCGATCCAGGTTATTCGAAATAGGGTTCCTATTATTCTCAGAAAGAAACGGATAATAAGGCCAGGAAAAGCCCCTGTCAATCTTTGGGTTGCCATTCGCATCTTTGCCTGTTACCAAGGGTAATTTTGAACAGTTCAGGTCCTGCACAAGATCGGGGTTGATTCTTACTCCATATTTAAAGAGAATATCATCCAGTTCCAATCCGCGATCAAATGCGGTATACTTTGCCTGGCTGCGCATAAGGCTATCCAGTTCTGCGTGTAACTTATCTATACACCAGATAATGCGACCACCATTCATCACGTACTGATCCAGTTTCAGTTTGTCCTCTTCTGTAAAGGGTAATGTTGGTTTTACGATCATCAGTGCATCTACAATAGTGGGATCGGGGAAACCTTTTTTAAGATCAAATACGGCCAGTCTGTATTCGTTACGAAGGCTTTCACCCAGATCATTCACTTTAAGGTCAACCGGTTCTCCATTTCCTACCAGATAAGCCACGGCAGGAACATATTTACGGGTAAGTTTATCTATCGCATCCGCAAACTTATATTCTAACAAAGCTTCCGCTGCGTTGCGCGTAGCTTCTACATCTTCTTCCTGCGATTTATCTGTTTTATATATTTTCCGACTGCTTCGTAAATCAATCGCGATAGGTTTTTGCCCATTTCTAAAACTAACCAATGCAGAAGGAATGATCAACTGGTTTGTTTGTTTTTCATTTCTGGTAGAAACATTTTCTGCCTGTTCAAAAACCACTCCTAATCTTGATAAGCTATCATAAAAGATAACTTTAGCTGTATCGTTGGTAAAATTCTCACCTGGTTTTTCAAAACTTACCAGGATATGATTCCGCGAAATAGATTTGAACTCATCCAGTAAATCTTTGGTGGCAATGCTCAATTTTTTGTAATCAGCAGGGAGATCTCCGGTAAGAAATACCCGGACGGTTACCGTACTATCCAGTTCATTTAATATTTTTTTTGTAGGGGTACTGAGACTGTATCTTTTTTCGGAAGTCAGGTCAACACGAAAAAAGAAAAACCCGGACAGGTAAATCAAAACCAGAAATAATCCGATACTCCCAGGGATTCCATATTTATGTTGCCAGAATTTCTTCATAGGATTCCCGCTTAACGTTTTACCAGGTTTCTTTGTGTGATGAACAAAAACAATACTACGATACCTCCAAAATAAAGCAGATCACGTGTATCCAACACACCTCGGCTGATACTTCGGTAATGAAAATTGATACCCAGCATCTCAATATAATAATCAGGGCCGGCTTTAAATGCAGGTAATTTACTGATCGCATCAAACCCGTTGAATAAAAGAAAACATACAAAAGCCCCAGCAATAAATGCCAGTACAGTATTATTGGTATAACTGCTTGCGCAAATACCAACAGCAGTAAAAACGGCGCCTAATAATACCAGACCCATATAACTTCCTATTGAAGCACCAACATCTATTCCACCCGAAACGCTTAGCTGTTGAATAGAAACCGCATAAACAATGGTGGGTAAAAGAGCGGTAATAATCACAAGCAATGATCCAAAAAATTTACCCCATACAATCTGGGAAGGAGTAAGGGGAAGTGTTTTCAGGATTTCGAAGTTTCCGGATTTATACTCATCTGCAAAACTTCGCATGGTAATGGTTGGAACCAGAAACAACAGAATCCAGGGAGCCAGGTTGAAGAAACTGCCCAGTGTTGCATATCCGAAATCCAGGATACTGGTATCAGGGAAAACAAACAGAAATAGTCCATTCAATAAAAGAAAAACGAACAGGGCTATATAGCCTGTCAGACTGCTGAAAAATTGTTGCCATTCTTTTTTGCAGATCATCCACATATTGTCAAAACTAATCGTTCTTTCGCAATCACCCTATTTGCTATGCTTATTTGGATGCACTTTATGGATTTTATCACATTTAGCATCTCTTTTCAAATCATTTGTATGAAACTAAGACTAACCTTACTGTTGCTATGTATTTTCGGTATTGGCTTGTTTTCCCATGCCCAGAATAGTCCCAAAAAACCTGGCAAGCCGGTTGTAGAAAATGGAGCCGATGCTATCCCGGTTACGGTTATCAGCAGAAAAAAGTCAAAGGGAAAGCCTGTCAAAAAAGATACAACGCATATGCCCCCGCCACCCAAAGCCACCAAAGAGCCGGGCAAGCCATTACCTCATCAAATTCCCAATCCGCCAAAACTACCAACCGCTGAACTAATGATACCTGCTGTTCCCGTTACTACGCCTGTTATGGCTATTCCAGATCGAGAATCCTTATTAAACAATCCTTTTGAGCGATACCTGATGAACGAATAAACCCAACAAAAAGGCCAAAGCAAATGCTTTGGCCTTTATCAATAATATTTCTATAAAGAATCTTTTATACTGCAAAACTTTCTCCACAACCACAACTTCTGCTTGCATTGGGATTATTGAAGTAAAATCCTTTCCCGTTTAATCCGTCGGAAAAATCCAGTTCTGTATTTACCAGGTATAAGAAACTCTTCAGATCAGTGACTACTTTGATACCATTATCTTCAAACACCTGGTCCATAGGTTTTACCTCATTATCAAAATCAAGTTTATAACTTAGGCCAGAGCAACCCCCGCCAACTACGCCTACACGTAAGAAATAGTTAGCATCTCCCATAACACCGGCCTCTTCCATCAACTGATGAACTTTCTTTTTCGCCTTCTCGCTAACGTAAATACTATTTTCTGTTGCAACCATTTAGATTAATTAACAATGAATAATTAACAATGGGTATTACCATACACCCTGAGTAAATTATTAATGGACTTTTTCTTCGAATACCAGTTCTTCGAGGCCATTCTTTTTGCGGTAATCGTTGATAGCTGATTTGATTGCATCTTCGGCGAGAACAGAACAGTGAATTTTTACAGGGGGTAGGTTCAGTTCTTCCACCAGGTCCATATTATCGATCTGAACTGCCTGATCCACTGTTTTCCCTTTTAACCATTCGGTAGCCAGTGAAGAGGATGCAATAGCAGAACCGCAGCCAAAAGTTTTAAATTTTGCATCGGTAATAACGCCGGTAGCATCGTCTACTTCTATCTGTAAACGCATTACATCTCCACACTCAGGAGCACCTACCAAACCGGTTCCTACATTTTTTTTGGATTTATCCAGTGTACCTACGTTCTTAGGGTTACTGTAATGATCGATTACTTTTTCTGAATATGCCATGGTATTAATTTGAAAATTAGTTAATTTGAAAATGCTTTGTTTTACGAATGATTAATTTGAACCCATTTTCAAATTTTCAAATTAATCATTTTCAAATTGATCAATGGTGTGCCCATTCGATCTTATCTATGTCTACGCCTTCTTTGAACATTTCCCAAAGAGGACTCATTTCTCTTAGTTTAAGTACCGTTTCGCTAACTGATTTAATTGTATAATCGATTTGCTCTTCGGTGGTAAAACGGCCCAGACCAAAACGAAGTGAGCTATGTGCCAGATCATCCCCTAAGCCAAGTGCTTTGAGTACATAACTGGGTTCGAGTGAAGCAGAGGTGCAGGCAGAGCCGGATGACAGGGCAATATTTTTATTAAAGCCCATGAGCAGCCCTTCTCCTTCCACATACTTAAAAGAAATATTTGCAACATGGGGAAGACGGTGTTCTTGGTTTCCATTTACATAGGTTTCTTCAATCTGCATCAATGCATTTTGCAGTTTGTCGCGCAATTTGCTTAAACGTGCCGCATCATCAGCCATTTCTAACCGGGCTAATTCGCAGGCTTTACCAAAACCAACAATACCGGGTACATTGAGAGTTCCACTACGCATACCTCTTTCATGGCCGCCTCCATCCATTTGAGCCGTTACTTTTACCCTTGGGTTCTTGCGACGAACATATAAAGCGCCAATACCTTTTGGACCGTACATTTTATGGGCAGTAAATGCCATGATATCGATACCATCTTTATTTACATCTACCGGAATTTTTCCCACTGCCTGAACAGCATCGGTAAAAAATAAGACACCATGCTTTTTAGCAATGGCACTGATTTCTCTGATGGGTTGAATAACACCGATCTCATTATTTGCATACATAATGGCAACCAGGATCGTTGTTGGCTTGATAGCGGCTTCCAATTCAGTCAGGTCTATCAATCCATCTGCTTTTACTTCCAGATAAGTTACTTCGCCACCTGTGCGCTCAATATGTTTGCAGGTATCCAATACTGCTTTATGTTCCGTGGTACAAGTAATGATATGGTTACCTTTACTGGCATACATTTCATATACTCCTTTAATACCCAGGTTATCACCTTCGGTAGCACCGGAAGTGAATATGATTTCTTTCGGATCTGCACCAACCAATTTTGCCACTTGTTCACGGGCATAGTCCACCGCTTCTTCTGCTTCCCATCCAAATGGATGATTTCTGCTGGCCGCATTACCGAAATGTTCGGTAAAGTACGGGATCATTGCCTCCAGTACCCGGGGGTCCATCGGAGTGGTTGCATTGTTATCGAGATAAATAGGTAATTTCAACATATTGAACAGGAAATTTATTATTCTGATTAACACAAAAGTACTGCAATAGGTTCTATAAATTTGTTCGCAAAGGGCGTCTGCGCTTGTTTTTCCATATTTCGTAAAGACCCCTGCAAACCAAAAGATATGTTGAAAATTGAGCATATAGGTATCGCCGTATCCCGTTTTGAAACAGCAATCCCTCTCTACGAAAAACTACTGAATACCCCCTGTTATAAAACAGAAACCGTTGCATCTGAGCAAGTGAATACTGCTTTTTTTCAAACCGCCGATAGCAAAATCGAGTTATTGGAAAGTATCCACGAAGATGGGGTAATCGCAAAATTTATCGAAAAAAAAGGAGAAGGCATTCACCATATTGCTTTTGAAGTAGCGGATATTCTTGCCGAAATGGAACGTTTACAAAAAGAAGGTTTTGTTTTAATTAATCAAGAACCCAAAAAAGGCGCTGATAATAAATGGGTCTGCTTTTTACATCCTAAGGGCACGAATGGGGTATTGGTGGAATTGTGCCAGGAGATTGGGGGTTAGCAGTTGGTGGTTGGCTATTGGCTTTTAGCTGTTTATCTATATGATTGGTGCTCAAATATTTATTGAAAAATAAGCCAATCGCCAAAAGCCAACGGCTAATAGCAAATGGCCCCCTCAGATTCCAATCTTCTCAACCGCCACTTGGGCAGCCACTTGACTCGCATCTTTTTTATTATAGCCTTTACCGCAGGCCAGTAATTGTCCATCGAGCATGGCGTTGATGGTAAAGAGACGACGGCTTCCTTCCATTTTTTCTTCAGCCAGTTCAAAGGTGAGGGTTTTTCCATTTTTACTGGCCCATCCAATCAGTTTATTTTTGAGGTTGATATCAATCAGTTCCAGATCATCCACAAACATATGCGGGATGACGATCTGTTTAAGTACCCAGGAATGGGTTTTGAGATAGCCTTTATCCAGATAAACGGCTCCTACCAGGGCTTCCAGGGTATTACCAAATATCTGGCTTCCTTTTAGTGCGTTATCAAATTTGTTGTAGAAAGTAAGTTTGCGAAGACCCATTTTCAAAGCAATATCATTCAATTGCTGGCGGTTTACCATTTTGCTACGCATTTCGGTAAGAAAGCCCTCCCCTTTGTACGGGTATCTTTTAAACAAATAATCTGCCACTACAGCACTTAATACGGCATCCCCCAGATACTCCAGGCGTTCATTATTCTCGTCGGCCGTTTCTTTTACAGAACGGTGACTCAAAGCAGTGCGATAAAGCAAAATATTACTCGATTGTACGCCGAGCACATTTTTTAACTGCTTTGCAAATAAAGCGTCTTCCGGGTTTTTAAAAAGTTTTCTGAAAAATTGCACGAATTTAAGCTACGTATTTTTTTACAATCACACAGGCATTATGGCCTCCAAAGCCGAAAGTATTGCTTAAAGCGGCTCTGACAACCCTTTTTTGTGGCTTGTTAAACGTAAAGTTCAATTTAGGATCCAGAGTTGGATCATCGGTAAAATGATTAATGGTAGGCGGGATAATATCATGTATCACGCTTTGGATACAAGCAATGGCTTCAATTACGCCGGCAGCACCCAGACAATGCCCGGTCATGGATTTAGTAGCGCTGATATTTAACGCATACGCATGTTCCCCGAACACTTCAGTAATGGCTTTTGCCTCGGCACCATCACCCAATGGGGTGGAAGTACCATGGGTATTGATATAATCGATTTCTGTAGGATCCATGCCTGCATCTCTTAATGCGGCTATCATTACATTTCTGGCTCCCAATCCTTCCGGATGCGGGGCGGTTAAATGATAAGCATCGGCAGTAGCGCCACCACCAGCGAGTTCGCAATAAATTTTTGCGCCTCTTTTAATAGCGTGCTCATATTCTTCCAAAACTACTACTCCCGCAGCTTCTCCCATAACAAAACCATCGCGGTCCTTGTCATAAGGGCGACTGGCTGTTTTAGGATCATCATTACGTTCGCTCATGGCCTTCATAGCATTGAAGCCTCCTACTCCGGCCTCACTAATCACGGCTTCAGATCCACCGCTAATAATGATATCGGCTTTACCGAGACGGATATTGTCGGCAGCGGTGATCATACCATTGGTACTGGATGCACAGGCACTTACTACGGCAAAATTGGGTCCACGGAAACCGTGTCGCATAGATATCTGCCCTGCGGCGATATCCAGGATCATTTTGGGAATGAAGAAGGGGTTGAAACGGGGTGTCCCATCTCCTTTGGCGAAGTTGATGACTTCTTCCTGGAAAGTGGTTAATCCACCGATTCCACTGGCGAAGATGACACCTACACGGTCAACATCTACGTTTTCTTTGCTAATACCGGCATCGGCCACTGCCATATCACTGGCAACCAGGGCCAATTGAGCAAAACGGTCAAGTTTACGAGCTTCTTTCCTATCCATGAACTGGGTAGGATCAAATCCTTTTACTTCGCAGGCAAAACGGGTTTTGAATTTACTGGCATCAAAAAGAGTAATACTATCAGCTCCTGAAACGCCATTCAGCAATCCGTTCCAGTAATCCTCCAGATTATTTCCGAGTGGCGTAATTGTTCCGATTCCGGTAACCACTACTCTCTTTAACTGCATATTCATTGCCTGTTTGAAGTGATAATCCGCCTTCTATGGCTAAAGCGCCGCAGAAAGGCGGATTAAAATTATACCTTACGTGGAGTAAAATTCTTACTTAGCGTGTTCTTCAAGGTAAGCAACAGCCTGACCAACAGTAGTAATGGTTTCAGCCTGCTCATCAGGGATGGAGATGTTAAATTCTTTTTCGAATTCCATAATCAATTCAACGGTATCCAAAGAATCGGCACCGAGGTCGTTAGTGAAAGAAGCTTCATTGGTCACTTCAGCTTCGTCAACTCCTAACTTGTCAACTATGATTTTTTTAACTCTTGTAGCGATGTCTGACATTGTAAATGTTTTTGTTACAGCCGCAAAAATATACTTTTTGTCAAATAAGCAATACATTATAACATATTTGTTTCCACAGATAGGGTTTGTTATGCCTGTCCGGCTATCATTTTACCCTTTTTTTTACTAAAATGATCATTATCTTGTACCATTACCCTATATTATGGCATTAAAAATTATCGATCACGGATCCAAAGAATACCAGCAAATGCTGGATTTACGCTACCAAATGTTGAGAAAACCCCTTGGTTTATCGTTTACTAAAGAAGATATGGAAGCCGAAGCCAGAGATATTCTCATCGGCTGCTTTGATGAAGAAAAATTGGAAGGTTGCTGTATTTTAACTCAAACCGACCCAAAAACAGTCCGTTTGCGACAAATGGCGGTCAGTTCCGGCTTACAGGGAAAGGGTATCGGGCGGGTTTTAATGAGTTTTGCAGAAAATATTGCCCGCGACCGTGGCTACCGCCGCCTGACCATGCATGCACGAAAATCGGCTATAGGTTTCTACGAAAAAAATGGCTACAAAATTTGCGGACCTGAATTTGAAGAAGTTACCATTGCACATTTTGAGATGGACAAGGATCTGTAGGGGGCATTGGTCATTAGGTCATTAGGTCATTGGCAAATGGAGATTGACCTTGGTCATTTTAATAATGACCTACTAACTAATGACCCAATGACTATTGACTTAATGACCAATCTTACTATTCAGCAATGCCCTGAGTTCATGTTTAAATTCTTCCGCCATATCATCTTTGGGAACGAGGAAAAAAGATTTTGAGTCAAAATAGAGATGGAAAAAATGCGGGCTCTCGAAATACCTGCTGAATTTTTCCCAGGTCCAGTCTATACTGCCTCTTTCATTCTCCAAAAGCACTGCCCTATCAGTAAAATTGATGATAAAGGAATCCTGAAAAGTAGCGGCTCTTTTATATATGGTATGGGGTAAAATATACCAGAAAGATGCCATTAGCATTATCCAGATAAAGGAGCCCAGCAAAAAAGGTTCGGGGCGAATTTTTTTGGTATAAAAAAGCACAGCCGACAAAATAGCAAACACATTAACCAGTATAATGAGGATGCGGATCTCCGACCGCTGAACAAAGTGATAACACGAAGTGCCTGTATTACTTTCTTTTTTTGATAGGAAAAACTTAACTGCATAACATGGAATCTATTCGGTAAAAATAACGTGTTGTGGCATTAAAATAGCAAAGCTTGTTATTTTACCCTGATTTACCCAATTCGTAATACTTCAATTATTTCTTAATTAAACATGTTATGCTATTAAAATTCTGTCAATCCATTATTCGAGACCTCGTGTCGCTCACGGTCCCGAGTACTCGGGAGCCCCGTCCCTGTTATCCCGCCATTGGCGGGACTGATTAGTAATTATTCATCTGGCACCCTCTTTAGATAGTTTTTTTATTAAATAGCAGATTCTAAATAATTCTAATAGCACAACACGTTAATTAAGTGAAGTTTTCGAGGATAGCTCGCGGAAACTGTTTACTAATACACCTTTATGGTTTCTGAGAAAATCCGGCAACAAACTGATTTAGTAAAGGCATAGGCAGTCTTTGTTTTCCTGAGTGGATCACAATTCGGTAACGAAATATGGCTTTATGGCCCTTTGATATGCGAAAATTCAGGTTTTCTTTTCCTTCTGAGAATATTCTTTGTCCCAATGGATTGGCGGCAAATAGTCCATAATTCCGTGCATGCCAATAGGTAGGATAGCCCGGGTTTTCCGGATGATCGATCATGGCAATACTGATGGTATCAATACCTTTCTTCCCATACAACATACACCAGTTACCCCGTGTACCCCAGGCTGCATCTCCCTGTTTTCCGGCAGAGGTAATATAGTTGCCGGTTACAGTAGCATCCTTGGTGGTAGTCACTTTGGTCACATTCCCTTTATCGTCGGTATATTCTTTTGTTTGATTTATCGGCAATTCGAGTTCATGTGCCACGCGCAAACCCAGTAAGCCATCTTTCGTATCTGGCATAGCAATATTTTGCTCTGCGGTTAATTCCGTAATCCTGTCAATTACCCGGCTATTATTCTGTTCACTGAATAAATAGGTGGTTTTTTCTTTTAGTAAGATGTTCTTCCCCTGGTCTGTCCAGTCTGCCATATAAACCAGTTTCCCTTTTACACCAGATTCAGTTTCTGCAATTTTTTCTGTGCGAATCCATCCATACAGGTTCTTTTTTTCTGCCGGTATGGCAAAAGAATTGTTCCAGAAATCGAGGCCGTTTACTTTTTCATAATTGAACCAAAGACCCAGGTGATGTGGATGATCGGTGGGATCATTGGGTTGTGGATTCCATGGAAATCCACGAGTAATCATTTCTCCATCCGCTGCATAAATGGGATAAAGAACAGGTTTTTCAATAGTATCTGTATACACCAATTCTGTAAAGGGTTTCCCATTGATGCTTATTGATACGCTGCGTTTGGCAGGGTCATCTTTTACACTGACCAGATTGGTTTTTGATTGGGCAATCATTGCCAGTGGCAACAGGTACACCATGATTACTAATAAGAAGAGTTTACATCTTTTCATATAAAAATGACAAGTGTTGACCAATTTATTACAAAATGAATATTATCTAATAATTACCTGCTTATGTTTTTTGCCAATCAGGAAATGCATGATCAACCAGGCTGATAAATAGGCTAGTCCGCATACAATGAACATGATATAATAAGCCGTTTCTATTTTATGTATGGAGCGGTAATAGACAAACATGTTTTTCTGAACAAATAGTGAAAGAACAATACCACCCACTGCACCAAACATTCCACCGATACCCGTAACAGAGCCCGTGGCATTTTTGGGAAACATATCACTTACCGTAGTATAAATATTTGCACTCCATGCCTGGTGAGCAGCTGCTGCCAATCCTATCACCATCACAGCAAGCCAATAGCTTACCTGTCCGAGTAATAGTGTAAAGAAAATAGGCAATACACAAAATGCATAAATCAGCATGGCTGTTTTTCTTGCTTTATATACCGGCCATTTCAGTGAATTGATAAAAAACATGGGTAACCATCCTCCAGCCACACTGCCCACGGTAGAAATAAGGTATACAGTAGCAACCGGCCAGCTGGCGGCAGTAATTTTCATATGATACATACTCTCAAAAAAATCGGGGAGCCAGAAAATATAAAACCACCAGATAGGATCTGTGAGTAATTTACCAATTGCAAAAGCCCAGGTTTGTTTGAATCCCAATAATTTGGACCAGGACATTTTAGGCAGGGTATCATCAGCAACGCTGCCTTTTTCTTCATCTTTATCGCTTTCAATCAGGTGCAATTCAGCTGCAGAAATCTGTTTGTGTTTACGGGGAATTTCATACAGAATAAACCAAAAGATCAACCAGACAAAACCCAACAAGCCGGTAAGTATAAACGCCCATTGCCAACCCCAGTTTGCCACAATAAAAGGAACGGTTAAAGGCGTAATGATGGCTCCGATATTTGCACCTGAATTAAAGATACCTGTGGCCAGTGCCCTTTCTTTTTTAGGAAACCATTCTGCTACTGTTTTTATTGCGGCGGGAAAATTACCTGCTTCGGCAACGCCCAATGCACCGCGCACAATCTGAAAACCACCTACTGTATTCACCAATGCCGTTGCAATGCCTGCCAGACTCCATAAAAAAGTGGCCAGTGCATATCCGATTTTGGTACCTAATTTATCTATGAGGTGCCCTGCACCCAATAATCCCAGCGCATAAAATATTTTAAAAATTATTTCCACATTGGCATAATCTCCGTCCGTCCAATGCAGGTTTTCTGTAAAAGTGGATTTCAAAAAACTAATCACACTGCGGTCAATATAGTTGATCGTGGTAGCAAAGAATAGCAATGAACAGATGGCCCATCGATATTTACTCATTTTCTCGGAGGTCATGATCAGGATTTAATTGACTGGATAATCGCTAATACTTCTTTTGTGGCGGTTACTATTTGTGCATAATCCTTTGCTTCGAGCAATTGTTTGGTGATCAGTTTGCTACCCATACCCACAGCGCAAACACCGGCTTTGAACCAGCCTGCTATATTGTCTTTATCCAATTCCACGCCCCCGGTAGGCATGAACAAAAGACCAGGGAAGATTTCCTTGATCGCCGAAAGAAAACCCGGACCCAGAATATTGCCAGGGAATAATTTGATCATTCTGGCACCCAGGGTTTCTGCCCTGATGATTTCGGAAGGAGTCATACAACCCGGAACCCATAAAATTTTATTATTATCGGCTACGGCGGCAACAGAATCTACCAAACCAGGACAAATGATATAATCGGCTCCAGCATCAATAAAAGTTTGTGCCATTTCTCCGTTTTTGATGGTGCCGATACCCAGGTACATACCTGGTAATTCGGCATCGCATACTTTGCGCATTTCTTTAAAATTGCTCAGAGCGGCTTCTCCTCGATTGGTGTATTCAACTGCTCTGATACCTGCTGCATATAAAGCTTTCAGGACTTCGATACTAACGGTAGTATCCTTATAAAAATAAAGGGGGAGAATACCCTGTTGGGGGATTAAATCGATAATTGCTGCTTTCTTTTCCATTATGGCTGTTTTCGTGTAGCAATGTTATCCGAAAATGTAGAAAATACGTATATTTTATTACGCAAACGATTGCGTATTTTTATTCACTAAATCACCCCTTATTTCTTTTCTTTCGGGTAAATATTAAACAACTTTGCTGCAAAGGCCTTCAAGTTAATTAATATATTTTCTCAATCATCCAGTTATTCATAAAACACGATTGTTATGTCTAAAAAAGTAGTCACCCTGGGGGAAATCATGATGCGACTCTCCACCCCGGGTTTTCAAAGATTTGTACAGAGCGACAGTTTTGATGTTACCTATGGCGGGGGCGAGGCAAATGTGGCTGTAGCTCTTTCCAATTATGGGTTAAACGGGGTTTTTGTAACCAAAGTTCCGGATAATGCCTTGGGTCAGGCTGCCATTAACCATATTCGCCGTTATGGCGTGGATACCCAGTTTATCGCCCGTGGGGGTAAGCGACTGGGGATCTATTTCCTGGAAACCGGGGCTTCTATGCGTGCTTCTCAGGTAATTTATGACCGTGCCGGTGCTTCCATTGCCGATGTGGATATCAGTGAGTTTGATTTTGATAAGATACTAGATGGAGCCAGTTGGTTTCATACTACCGGTATTACTCCTGCCCTTAGCGATAAATCGGCCGCTTTAACAGAAGCCGCATTAAAAGCTGCCAAAGCAAAAGGTATCACTACCAGTATTGACCTGAACTATCGCAAAAAATTATGGAGTAAAGAAAAAGCCAGAGAAGTGATGACGCGTCTCTGTCAATATGTGGATGTTTGTATTGGTAATGAAGAAGATGCCGATACCACGCTTGGTTTTACGAGTAAAGGAACGGATGTAACCAAGGGTGAACTGAACCTGTATGGTTATAAAGATGTGTTTCAACAAATGAAAGCCAAGTTCGGTTTCAAATATATTGCTTCCACTTTACGGGAAAGCCATAGCGCTTCCGATAATGGTTGGAGTGCCCTGGTATATGACGGTACTGAATTCTACCATTCCAAACAATATGAAGTAAGGATCGTTGACCGGGTAGGTAGTGGAGATTCATTTGCCAGCGGTTTTATTTATGGTTTGGTTAGCGGTATGCCTATGAATGAAGCTGCTGAATTTGGTGTAGCGGCTTCTGCTATTAAACATACGATTCCAGGCGATCTGAATCATGCAACGCTCAATGAAGTAAAAGAATTGATGAAAGGGGATGGATCTGGGCGCGTGCAGAGATAAGCGTGTACTTCTTTATAAGAAAACAAGCCATTATAAATTAATTTCTAATGATAGTTGACAGTATTCAAAACAGTTCGAAGTACACTTCCATTCATCCACTTTTTGCAAAAGCATTTGATTATATACATAACACAGATCTTTCTGCTCTTGAAATTGGTAAGTTTGACATTGATGGCGATCATATCCGTGGTATCGTATCTGATAAGCAGGGAACGACCGCAGCAGATAGTACGGCTAAATTTGAATGTCATAATGCACATATTGATATCCAAGTATGTATCAGGGGTAAAGAAACCATTGGCTGGAAACCGCGTAATACCTGTATTTCGCCGAGGGGGGAATACAATCCCGAGAAAGATGTACTATTTTACAATGATTCTCCGGATATGTTTTTTGGATTAACCGATAGTCAGTTTGCTATTTTTTATCCGGAAGATGTGCATGCTCCTATGATTGGGGATGATCTGATTAAGAAGCTGGTGATTAAAGTGAAGATATAAGAGGAAGTTTTGTTATTACTATCACTCCGTGTTATAGTAGGTAAGCCACAGATTCACAGATAAATTTATCTGTGAATCTGTGGCTTACCTCATGTAGTGACGATCTATTGCATTTCTGCAATTGCTACAGGATCCATATCTGTAAATGTGTAGTTCTCACCTGCCATCGCCCATATAAATCCATAATGGGTTGTTCCGGGTCCGCAATGTACCGACCAGGGTGGAGAGATTACTGCCTCATGGTTAGCCATTACTATATGCCTGGTTTCTATGGGCTCGCCCATTAAATGAAATACACGATGTTGTTCGGGAAGGTCAAAATAAAAATAAGCTTCCATCCTGCGGGTATGGGTATGCGGTGGAACTGAATTCCAAACGCTTCCTTCACTTAATACGGTGAGTCCCATTACCAACTGACAACTTTTAATCCCGTCCTGATGAATATATTTATAAATGGTTCTTTTATTTGCAGTTGCTGTTTCACCCAATGCTACCGATGAAGCTTCTTCTTTTTTCATTTTGGCATTCGGGTACTCCTGGTGTGCCGTTGTTGACATCATAAAAAAAGCAGCAGGATTATCTTTTGAAACACTGGAAAATAAAACCGATTTTGTTCCTTTTCCTAAATACAGTGCATCGAGTTTTTCAAGATTGTAAAGTATACCATCTGCTTCAACTGTTCCTGCACCGCCTACATTAATGATTCCGATCTCTCTTCTTTCTAAAAAGTAGTCTGCCCTCAATTCAGGTTCATTGAGAAGGGATACTTTTTTTTCAGCCGGTTTTACGCCGCCAATAATCACCCGATCAAAATGCGAATAAACAAGACGCAAAGTATCCAGCTGCATTAATTGCTGAATTAGAAAATTGGAACGAAGTTCTTCTGTACTCATTCCTTTTACTTCTTTCGGGCTGGCTTGAAATCGTATTTCCATAATTTATTTTTTAAATCGCTATTACAACTATTTTAATCCATGAATAGAAAAAGTTATCTCCCCATCCATCCACCATCTACCACCAATATAGTTCCATTAACATAATTCGCTGCTTCGGATGCCAGAAAAACGACGGGGCCTTTAAAATCTTCCGGTTCTCCCCAACGGCCTGCGGGTATCCTGGATAAAATGGAAGCACTTCTATCGGGGTCATTTCGTAAGGCTTCTGTATTATCTGTTGCAATATATCCAGGTGCAATTCCATTTACATTAATTCCTTTTACTGCCCATTCATTAGCCAAAGCTTTTATCAGGCTGCTCAATGCTCCTTTACTGGCTGAATACCCAGGCACATTGATACCACCTTGAAAGCTCAAGAGAGAACAGGTAAAAATTATTTTCCCAATGCCTCTTTCAATCATTTTCTTACCTATCTCCCTTGCCAAAATAAAAGGAGCATCCAGGTTAAGGGCAAGCACTGTATCCCAATATTCATCAGGATGCTCCGCAGCGGGTTTTCGCATAATGGTGCCTGCATTATTGATAAGAATATCAATCACAGGATTTTCAGCATTCAATTGGTGAATGAAAGCATATAATTTTTCCCGGTCTGAAAGATTAGCGGCATATGCTTTGAATGATCTGCCCAGGGACACGACTTTCTTTTCTATATCACTACCACTTAATTCCAGGGAACCTGAAACACCTATAATATCTGCACCTGCTTCTGCCAATCCAATGGCCATGGCTTTACCGATTCCTTTATTACATCCGGTAACCAGGGCTGTTTTACCACTAAGATTAAATAAATGTTGCTCAGCCATCAGAAAATGAATTTGGTACTTAAAAAATTAGACTCCTGTCCATTCACAATATCGTTGATTAATTGCTTACTATTTTCTGTCAGTTTAGCCGCAACCAGTGAACGGATAGAAAAAGAACGAAGCGCATCTACAACAGATAAAGTTCCCTCCGCACTATCTTTTCGGCCAGTAAACGGAAACACGTCAGGGCCGCGTTGGCATTGGCAATTCACATTCACCCTGCTTACCTGATTCACGAGTGGATCAATCAGGGAAGCCAATTCATACTGGTCGTTACTGAAAATACTCACCTGCTGACCATGTGGCGATTCAATCAGGTATTCAATGGTTTCTTCGAGTTCGGTAAAAGGTACCACGGGTATTAATGGGCCAAACTGTTCTTCCCTGTATAATTTCATTGCATTATTCACAGGGAATAGTACAGCCGGGTAAACAAAAGATTCTAAAGCGGCACCTCCATGCTCATTCATAACACTGGCCCCATGTTTTATGGCATCCTGAATACATTCTTGTAAATAAGCAGGCTTGTTTGGTTCAGGAAGGGGAGTTAAAGAGACACCTGTTTCCCAGGGCATTCCAAATTTTAATTTATTGACTTGGGTACATAATTCCCGAACAAATTCATCTGCAATTTCCTTCTGTACAAAAACAATTTTCAATGCCGTACAACGCTGTCCATTAAAAGAAAGACTGCCCAATACCGTTTCCTGAACGGCTAGTTGTATATCGGCTTTTGCGGTAATGATTGCGGCATTCTTTGCATCCAATCCCAGAATTGCCCGTAACCTGTTTACTTTGGGGTGGAGTTTTTTCAGTTCATTGGCAACTTTACTCGATCCGATCAGGGTTAACACATTTATTTTACCCGATTTCATCAATCCGGGAATAATCACATTCCCTCTTCCGTAAATGGTATTCACCACCCCTTTGGGAAATGAATCTTTAAAAGCGGCTAATAATGGATAGTGTAATAATGTTCCGTGTTTTGGGGGTTTGAATAATAGTGTATTACCCATGATGATGGCCGGGATCAGGGTCGTAAATGTTTCGTTAAGGGGATAATTAAAGGGACCCATACATAGTACTACGCCGAGTGGTGACCTTCGAATCTGGGCAGCGATTCCCTGTTCTATCGTAAAACGGGATGAGTCTCTGTCAACGTCTTTGAGTGCATCAATGGTTGCAAAAATATATTCGAGGGTTCTGTCGAATTCCTTGACTGAATCGAGATATGATTTGCCTATCTCCCACATGATCAATTTTACAACGATCTCTTTCTGCTCGCGCATTTTACCTGCAAATTTTTCAACACAAGCTATCCTGTCGGCCACGCTCATGGTTGGCCATTTACCCCGACCACTATCGTAAGCAGCAACTGCTGCATCCAATGCTTCAAAAGCTTCAGTTTCGGAACATACCGGATAAGTGCCAATTAATTTGCGCTGAAGCCCCTGATCGGTTCTTATACAAACAGGAGAATATACCTCATGCACTTTTCCACTCCATTGCTTCATTTCACCATCGCATAAATATTCGCGCTGGTGAATTTCCTGTTTGAGTCGATAGACTTCGGGGATTTCATTTTCTTCGACAAATATTTGTGCTAACTGATCTTCGAAAGATTTAGTCATAGATGATTTTTTAAAACTGCAGTAATACCCGTACCAGAATACAAAGATGATTAATCATCCGGTAAAGCATGAGATTGATTACGAAAACGTTTGCACAGGTTTGCGAATATGATCAGCGCTAAAATTCCTTACTATTTCGCGCCGGGTATCAGTGATTGCCAACCAAAATATGAGCGGGCATTATAAAAACAGATATCCTCTATTACCTTACCTACCCATTCAATATCATTGGGTAGTTCTCCATTTTCGATCTCTTCTCCAAAAAGATTGCAT
Organism: uncultured Bacteroidota bacterium; assembly: GCA_903926855.1. Lineage (GTDB taxonomy): Bacteria > Bacteroidota > Bacteroidia > Chitinophagales > Chitinophagaceae > Sediminibacterium. The sequence continues at coordinate 34,057 of CAIYKV010000005.1, forward strand.
AATATTCGTCTGAAATATTCATGTCTGGGGAAAGAAAGAAAACTTCTTGAGTCGGTCAGCATGCCTACGAATTTACTCAACAGACCCATATTTGATAAAGCATTGATTTGTTTTACCATTCCATCTTTTTGATCAAGGAACCACCAGGCCGAACCAAATTGTACTTTACCTTCTACTGAACCATCATTATAATTCCCGATCATGGTGGCCATTAGTTCATTATCAGCAGGATTCAGATTATAGATAATGGTTTTGGCAAGTTTATTATCACTATCCAGTTTATTCAGGAAAATGGCCAGAGACCGTGCCTGAGAAAAATCACCGATTGAATCCCATCCGGTATCCGGACCCAGTTGTTGTAACATTCTTGCATTATTATTTCTCAATGCCCCCAGGTGAAACTGTTGAACCCAGCCTTTTTCCCAATCCCATTCGGCAAAATGGATCAGCATAGCCGACCTGAATTTTCTTTGTTCGGTTTCATTCAGTTGTTTCCCGGCATGTATTTTATTAAAAATCGTGTCGATTTCTGATCCGGTAAAATCATCGGCATTGATCTCTTCCAAACCATGATCAGATACTTTACAACCTACTGAGGCAAAGAAATCGTGTCTGTTTTGAAGTGCAAACAGAAAATCATCAAAAGAAGATATTGAAATACCGGTAACGGATTCTAATTTTTTCAAATACCCATTAAACTGATCTGCATTGCTCACATTCATTGCCTGATCGGGTCTGAATGCCGGAAGTATGGGTATTTCAAATCCATCTTTTTTTAATTGAATATGATATTCCAGTGAATCAACAGGATCATCCGTAGTACACACGAGTGCAACATTCATCTTCCGTAGCATATTTCTAACGGAGTAGGCAGGTGTTTTGATCAATGCAGAGCAGGCATCATAGATCCTTTCTGCACTATTGGTGTTGAGAATTTCAGTAATACCAAAATACCGCTGCAATTCAAGATGCGTCCAATGGTATAAAGGATTTCTTAGGGTATACGGAACAGTCGCAGCCCATTTTTCAAACTTCTCTTTGTCGGTTTTATTTCCCGTGCAATAACTTTCATCTACCCCATTGGTACGCATGGCCCGCCATTTATAATGATCGCCAGCCAACCAAACCTGTGTCAGGTTTTGAAACTGGTGGTCTTCCGCAATTTGCTGTGGTGAAAGATGGCAATGATAATCTATCACAGGCATATGCTTGGCATAGGTATGATACAGATGCTGTGCCGTTTTGTTGTTCAATAAAAAATGTTCATCCAGAAAGCTTTTCATACTCATTCTTTAATTCAATAATTTTCTTTTCTGTTCCTTACCCATTCATTATAAACTCACACCTCTTTTCCAGGGAATAAAATCGTCCTGATTCAGCAATACTGCTTTCGGAATAATTTCGCCACTGGCGGCTTTTATACAGTACTCCAATATTTCTTCCCCCATCTCTTCGATTGTTTTTTCCCCGTCGATAATGGGTCCTGTATTGATATCGATGATATCACCCATTTTTTTAGCCAGGGTAGAATTGGTGGCTACTTTAATGGTTGGACAAACAGGATTGCCGGTAGGTGTGCCTAAACCGGTAGTAAACAGGATCAAAGTAGCACCACTGGCGGCTTTGCCGGTAGTGGCTTCTACATCATTACCGGGGGTGCAAACCAGACTTAAGCCAGATTTCAAAGCGGGTTCAGTATAATCAAGTACATCCACCACCGGTGATGTACCCCCTTTTTTGGCGGCCCCATTACTTTTGATGGCATCTGTGATCAAACCGTCTTTGATATTTCCCGGAGATGGATTCATATCAAACCCCGATCCTACATTTTCGGCAGCCAGGTTATAACTGCGCATCAGGTGAATAAATTTTTTCGCTGCTGCTTCGTCAATAGTTCTGTCTATTAACTGTTGTTCTGCTCCGCATAGTTCCGGAAATTCGGCTAATAAAATTTTTCCTCCCAATGCCACTACCAGGTCTGAACAATAGCCTACTGCCGGGTTTGCCGATATGCCACTAAACCCATCGCTGCCTCCACATTTCACACCGATACACAATTTATCCAATGATGCAGGCTTGCGCTCTAGTTTATTAATTTCTATTAGCCCGCTAAAAGTTTTCCTGATGGCATCAGTGATCAGTTGGTCCTCACTTTGTGATTGTTGTTGCTCAAACACAAACATCAGCTTATCAAAATTCTGGTTATGCTTTTTGATATCATCCAGCAGGTTTTGCGTTTGCAGATTCTGACAACCCAAACTAAGGATCGTAATACCGGCCACATTGGGATGGTCTGCATAAGAGGCTAAGAGTTTACTTAGGGTAGCCGCATCCTGTCTTGTACCGCCACAACCCCCCTGGTGATTCAGAAACTTAATACCGTCCACATTTTTAAACACTCGCTGGGTATTCACCAGCGATTCCTTGATTTCAAGGTCTGCATTGGAAATATCTGCCCCTGTTTTGTATAATTCAAGTAATAGTTGTGTTTTTTGTTTGTATTTATCTGTAACTGCATAACCCAGCTGTGTATGCAAAGCTTCGCGAATCACATCCAGGTTTCGATTTTCACAGAATACGGTAGGAATAAATAACCAATAATTGGCGGTTCCTACCCTTCCATCCTGTCTATGATAGCCATTAAAGGTTCTGTTGGCAAATTTTGATACATCCGGTGCCTGCCATTGGTAATGACTTGGCCTGAAAGCAAAGGGCTCGGCTGCATGTTTGGTATTGGTTGTGTTCATACGGGAACCCATCTTTATGGCTATCTGCGCTTTACCTACCAACACACCATACATGTATATCGGATCGCCGGGTTGCAGATCCTGCATAAAGAATTTATGCTTGGCAGCGATATCTTCCAGCAAAAGGTAATCAACCCCATTAAATGAGATGGTTTCTCCTTTCTTCAGGTCAATTAATGCTACCAGCACATTATCGGAGGGATGAACCTGTAAAACTTTTCTTTTGTTACTCATGCGAATTATTTTTTGCTACCAATGAATGAAGGGTTGTGGTGGCACCATTTTTTTGAATCAACAACGTATACTGCTGAACAGCTTCCACAAAACCTGGGTATAGGGTAAGATCTTTCCCAAATATCGTTTCATCTTTTAATATAATCGCTACCCTGTTTTCAAAACTATTCTCCTGCCATTGATTATGCAAAAGAATCGCTTTATCATCCTGTATCAGATAAGATTGCCCATTGTACTCTCCTCTAAAACGTCCTTCTGCGTCTTTTGTTGAACGCATGAAAACAATAAAAGCAGCGAAACCCAATGCCATACAGTCTGGCAGTTCCCTGCTAACTTCATAATGCTTATTCACTAATGGAACCGTACGCATGGCCATTTTAGACGTGTACTGCATGGTAATATTCAACCATAAATGCTCTATATAAGGATTTTTAAACCGATCGATTACCTGTTCAACAAAAACAGTAGCTTCAGCCATACTTATCTGATCGGATACCACCAAGGGTGCTATCTCTTCTAACATCAAGCGGGAAATATATCCACTAAAATCCTGATCGTTCATGGCATCTTTTACGGTTTTGAAGCCTAATAGATGTGCCAGTCCACACGAAAAAGTATGGGTCCCATTTAATAAACGCAGTTTCAACTCCCTGAATTTATTAATATCCGCTGCAATTACTACTCCTGGGTTTGCTCTACTAAAAGAAAGTATCTGTTTTGTTCTTTCCCGAACCGTTTCAATAGCCCATAAACGATAAGGTTCGGTCATAATTATCAATTGATCTTCATATCCTAACTCTTTTTCTGTTGCCGAATGTTCCCTTACTGCCATTTTACCCGGCACAATGCAGTCTACCAGTGAATTGCAGAAATCATTGGCTGTATCCAACCAGGTAAGAAAATCGTCAGACAATCCTTTTGCGGATGCCAGTCTGAGAACGATCTCTTTTAATTTTGTTCCGTTATCCGGTATCAGTTCTGTTGGAATGATTACCATGCCTGATTCTTCAGTTCCTTCAAACGCAGTATACCTCTTTTGTAAAAAATCCAAAACTCTTCCCGGAAAAGAAGTGGGTTGTTGTGCATCCACATCTGTTTGCAGAAAAACAATACCTACTTCTGTTGTATTTGAAATGATGATTTGCATAGCAGGGTCTGCAGCATATTGTATAATAGCTTCCCATTCATTCACCGCAGACAATACGCTACTGACAGAGGCATTAATATAGGTTTTCTCTGATTTAACACCATTTACAAAACCTCGTTCCAGGAGGGTATATAATCCATCCTGTTCTTTAAAAGCATCTACTGCCCCATTATCCGTTGATTTAACTATGAGCACCCTGCCATTAAACTCGTTTTGTTTATTGGCTTTATCAATAAAATAATCAGGCAATCCCCTTAATAAAACACCTGTTCCAAATTGCAATACCCTAACCGGAAGGGTAAATAAGGAATCCTGCGGGGCATCCAGACCTGGCTGATCTAATTGGGATAGTATTTTTCTTGATAACTGCATTACTGTTTCTATTTTATTTCAGGTTTTGCCTGGCCCATTCGGGATATTCTGTGTTGATTAATTTTTCAGGCCAGGTGCCATACCAGGCATACCCATTCCTTCTTTCCGATTCTATTTCTTTTACATCGTATTTTTTAATGCTATCCCTTCCGCTGAAAAAGGGGCGATTGGTACCGATTTCATAAAACCTTGCCCAAAGCGTACTACCTGTTTCCGGCAAAATAACCCGGTCTTTGCCTTTCGGTTCATTGGGTGCGGGTATATCCATATATTTATATCCTTCGATCTTCACCTGTTGAAACCAATCAACTGCTGCCATGATGGATTGTTTAATTTGGGGAGTAGGATTTTTAATTCTCATCAAAAAACGCACAACACCTACAGATTCATTTCCGCTGATGGAAACCAATTCAAATTTTCTGGCCATTTCAGGCTCCAATGTTTTTTTATTATACTGAGCACACCAGGCGGTTAGCTTACCATTTACTTTTATCTGTGTAGCCAGGATACACAAGATTCCCCTTCGAACTGCTTCAGCTGCCTTTGGAACAAATGCCGGGTTTACAACATCAAAATCATTTTTTGCTTCAACTATATCCTGCAATATATTCAGCACATTTGTTATAGCGTCATCATTATAGGTTATCTGGCTTCGGTATAATGCCGAATCCGGATAAAATTGTGGCCAACCACCCGCAGGATTCTGGGCAATTAAATAATACCTGATCCCTTTTTCTACTGCATTGAGATAATTGCGGTTACTTGTTTTTTTATACGCCTTTACCAGGTACCGAATCTCACGCATGGTAGCATTATTATCCATTGTTGCGTCAATATGCATAGAATCATTTCTGATGGCTTTTTTTTCAGTATCCGTGAGCATTTTGGTATAATCTACTTTGACCTCATTAACTGCTTTTGGCCACCCACCAATGGCTCTCTGGTATAAAAGCATATTCTCTGCTATTGGATCTTCAGATTGATTGGTTATTGTATGATCAGAAGAAGGATAAGTGAGTTTCCCTTTCAAATGGATTTGCGTTGGCTTATCTGATGGGTTCCATTTTCCCAAAAATGTCCAGGCTGCATTTATCTGATCTGCAGAAGGGGACCCGGGGGCATTTTGTAGATTATCTGCAAGCCAGTTATACTTAGCACCTTGTTTATG
>CAIYKV010000006.1 GCA_903926855.1 uncultured Bacteroidota bacterium
CAATTCCAGTGCAAATGGTTCATCATCAATAGCAATACATTTTAGCTCCATAGATTTCAATTATGCTTGTAAAAATAAATCAACGGTAAATAAACCATTTCCCTGTTTTATATCCAGTTGATATTTTCCAGGATATAAGTGTGCTAATCTTTTTTCCGTGTTGCTGATGCCAATGCCTGATCTTTCAGGGGTTCTGGGAACAGCAAATAATTTATTCTGAGAGAAAAATCGAATACCGGTTTCTTCTACATTCAAACGTATGATTAAATTAGATTCTTCATGGTTACTCGTTCCATACTTAAATACATTTTCTATAAATGTCATGAGTATCAACGGCGCAATCTTTTTGTTTTCCAAATCACCCGTTACCTGGTAATCCAATACTACTTTTTTACCCAGGCGTAATCTTTGCAGGTCAATATAGTCGCTGATACAATCAACTTCGCTTTGGAGTGAAACATAATCCTCTTTACTATCGTCAATCACATACCGGAGTATATTGGAGAGTTTTAGCAATGAGTCTGCGGTATGCTCATTCTTTGTTACCACCATCGAGTAAATATTGTTTAGTGTATTGAACAAAAAATGAGGATTAATCTGTGCTTTCAGAAAGGAAAGTTCAGCATTGGCTTTATCTGCCTCCGCCCTTACTGCCCTTTGCTCCGTTAAACGCAAACGGTGAACAATATTATTGGCAATGCTAAATGAAATCACAATAATAAACAGGAATAGACTGATCATATCTACCCGCATTCTTCCCCTTCCCGGACCACGCATGCCACCGGGTGGCATCCTGCCGGGTGAATGTGTGAAATTAGGAGGTAGACCATGCATTCCTGGTTCAGCCAGGCGATTGACCGGGAATGATTCTTGCTGACTATGATGCATTAAATGATCAAACGGTGCGAGATAAACAATGGCAACCATCAGGATCAGTAGGATAGGTGTATAAATCCAGCCCCAATTTTTTTTTACTGAAAACGGAGGTAATAGTACATAACTGTGAAAATAAAATAATACGATATAGCAAATACAGAATTGCCAATAACTATATGAGGAGATGATATCCCAAAAACTGGTATTACCGGAAAATGATAAAATAAAAACCAGTGGCAGGCATTGGAAAAATATCCAGCCTGCGATATGTACGGTGGTTACCGGAATTTTATGGGTATGCATAGTACAAATATGGGTGGTTTAGGAATTTGATGGTAACAGGTATCGGTAGGGCGGGGGTTTGTATAGATGAAAATCGTGCCTTTGAAAGTAATGGCGAATTAAAATGTACACAAAGGCGCAAAGGCACGGTTTGCTCTGTTTGAGGTGGTTGATTTGTTTTTAATTGTAAGATTCGGTGTTCCCGGATAGTCAGCAACAGCCTCATCCCCTGGTGTTCAAAACCGTGCCTTTGTACCTTGGTGTGCCAATTATTCAGGTAATGGTTTCACCAGTATATTTTTGAAGTGGACAATGCTTTTGGGATCATGTCCCTGTAAAGCAAATGTTCCGCTAGAAATAACGCGTTGCGACTCATCAGGGGAGCGTTGAACATTCTCAGGTTCGGTATAATCAACCACTACCTTATCATTGATTTTTATTATTACCCTTTTTCCAACCACTTTAATGTATTCGGTATACCATGCATAGTCTTTCACATACACTTCTTTCACATCATCAATCCCATATAAACTGCCGGTTCTTCTCCAATCTGAATGTGAATTATTTACCTGTACTTCATATCCTTTTTCTGGCCAGCCGCCTTGTTGAAAATCAGTATGAAAATAGATCCCCGAATTTGCACCCGGGTAGGTCATGACTTCGGCTTTGAATTCGAAATTTTTGAAATGATGATTGAGCACACCACCGTTATAAAAAAGATGTGCTGTATTGCCATGTACAATGATCATACCGCTGTCAACTGAAAACGTAGCCGCATTATCACCCACTTTCCAGTCGGCAAGCGATTTGCCGTCAAAAAGAGATTGCCATTTGTCTGAATTAATTTTTCTGGTACCGGCGCAGGAAAACAGCAAAGGTAGTAAGCAATAAGCGAAGATTATCTTTTTCATGGCAGTAGGTTATAGCAACCATGAATCTACAATATTATTGTCACTCTTAATCCTGGTACCGGGAAATTTTGAAGCAGCCGTAAACTGCCTGTTGATGCCTGGCTAAATGCCCATTTTTACATAATTACACCAGAAAATGAGTGGTTTGCTACAAAGTTTTAATTAGTTTTAAAGAACAACAGAAATTTACGAGTAATGGCAGAAATACATATCGTAGTGATAGACTCCGCTTCCGCCTATGTTGAAAAATTGAATAAGCGGTTATACGATGAAATTGGACGTGCTTTTTATTATCATGAAATTGCTGACCTCACCGGTACCCTTCGCCGCTCTATTCATTTATTTAATGGTCTGGAAGATCCAGGCTATCTGGCCATTCTGTTAAGAAGCTATGAATCACTTGAAAATACATTTATCTATTCAGGCAAAGTATTGTCAATTAAAAGGTATTATATACAGGGGTCGCATGGACCTGTTGGGAGGCTGAAGATTCATGCGGATGATAAACATTTATATGATATACCGCTGGAAGCTTTAGAATTATTGGGGATGAACCAGTAATGCTATTTCAAGTATTGCGAATCTGTATCATTCGTATTCCCTTTTTGATTCTCTATTCTTCATTCCGTACCTTTTAGGGATAATTGACCCATTTTGCTTTCAAAACGCCATAAATTTTTTCTTTACCTGGCCTGTGCCAGTCTTTTACTGGGAGGCTTTATATACCTGTTTTTTCAGCCCCATATAGTTTTTTTCAGGATGATAGGATGGCAGATCCAGCCTTTTCAGATACCCAGTCATCTCATTCACTTATGGGTTACGGGGTATTTGGCCGACTTTCTTTGGTGCTGCTCGTTATGTTCTGTGACACTTATTTTGACAGAGCGCAAATATTTGACCAAGTGGAATAATATGATTATCTTAAGTGTACCATTTGCATCGGAAATCGCTCAGAAATATCATTGGATACCCGGTACATTTGATTGGATAGATTTTGGTTTATATGCGGTAGTTGAATTCATTTTTATAACCCTTATTTTCAAAATAGATTGCCATGAGAACCCCTAGCTCTTCCGCCGTTACGGCAATGATTGTTGTTTTTTTTGCCTTACTCGCTGTTGCCAGCGCGCCAACCCCACAGATTGCTTCTATCAGTAAATATGATGGGATATTCAGATACACTCCGGGTAATGAAGAAATTGTAACCAATAAGGCAAAACTGGAATTTATTAAAAGTGTCAATAATCCAACGATTGTATTACGCGTGCCGGATGCGAATAAGGGCGTACTGGAAGAAGATAAAAACGTAAAATCGGATGGCCGTAAAGATGATGGTAATAACAGCCTGTATAATATTAACGTATATAATATTATTGAGAAAGAGCTTTTGAAAGGAGGGTTCACGGTTCGCGACAGGGCTTTGTTTCAGAAAGTATTGGGCGACAAAAGTGTAAATGATTATTCTAAGATCAAGGAATTGACTGAAACCGACCTGATACTTGAATTAAGTACTTTGGAATATGTGAGTTATCCATTTAATAGTTTTGATGTTACCACGCAAACCCGCAGAAATGGCGGGGTGAATAGCAGGATCAGTTGTTCCAATTATTCTTCTATCTATGGGCTTAAGCTTGAGTTCCGACTGATCAAAGTAAAAGAAAACGATTTCATAGGGTCATTTACTTATTTCTATTCAATGTGCCCGGATAATACCTGTTACTACTCCATCAATGTAAACAATGGCACCCATGGTTGCAGTGAACCTTTTTTGCAACAGGGAAACCTGGTATACTCAGGTATTCATCTGATCTCACAAGCCAATAGGGAAAGCTTTGTAAAACAGGCTTCTCAGAAATTGGTGAATGCAATTATGATAAGGTAGCATAAAAGGCCTAATAAACAAGTATGCAAGTTTGAGTTTGAAATGCTTAACTTGTCTAAAACAATAGTAAAAACTACTTTGAATAGTCAATACCTTTTTCTCATTATTGCCTGGTTAATTTTTGGGCTCTTACATAGTTTATTGGCAAACAATCGCGTTAAGCAGGTAATTATGCGTTTTATGGGGAGGCATTATTCTTATTATCGCTTACTGTATTCGATATTCTCTGCAGCTATGCTTATACTGGTAGTGTATGATCATTATTCCGTTCCAGTTTCCGTTTTATGGCTGCCTGGCTTGGCAGAGAGAGTTGGCGCTCAGGCAATTATTTTGGTAAGTGTTTCCATTATGGTTATCTGTATAATAAAATATTTTCCTGGTTTAAGTGGCATTCGTGTTGTTAAAGGAATACAAAAGCCGGATATTTTGCAGAGTTCAGGATTGCATGCCTTTGTAAGGCATCCATTATACTCCGGCACCCTCCTGTTTGTATGGGCACTTTTTTTTCTGTATCCCTATATGAATAATCTGATCAGTTGTATTTGTATTAGCCTTTATACGCTAATAGGTATATTTTTTGAAGAACGAAAATTGATTCAGCAATATGGTGATTCTTACCTTGCCTATCAATTGCGGGTGCCTATGTTGGTACCGCGCTTTTTTGTCTGAATTGCCGATGGGAGTATTTCTTATCAAAATCCTAAAATAGGGATATTCGAAAATCTGGGCAGCATTTTTTGTCAGTCTTGTATCTCATCACTCAAAGGTTTTTGTTTGATTTTTCGTCAAACTGAAAAGCCGGTATCCCATTTATGATTCTACAAAAATTAAGTACACCGAAAAATTTGGTGATTGTACTCAGTATTTGTCTGCTGTTTAGCAATTGCAAAAAAGATATTACTTCAACAGCTGGTTCATCTATCTCAGAAGTTGCACTTAGTTTGCCAGTTAATACTTATAATTATAGTCACCTGGCACTGCCAGCCTATTTACTTAGTTCGGTAATTCAAGGCCAGATCAATATTGCCAATGGCAATACCGTAACAGATAATGGAGCCACCCTGGGAAGGGTATTGTTCTATGAAAAGAACCTCTCTAAAACCCAAACCATCTCCTGTGGATCCTGCCACCAGCAGTCGAATGCATTTTCAGATACGATTGTGCTGAGTAAAGGATTTGCCGGCGGATTAACTGCCCGCAATACGATGACATTAATGAATACGGCTTATTATCCCGATGGCAAATATTTTTGGGATGAACGTGCCAATACACTGGAGATACAGGTATTGGCACCAGTGCAGAATGTGGTTGAAATGGGTATGACACTGGATTCGATGGTTAGCAGGTTACAACATCTTTCTTATTATCCTTCCTTATTTACCAAAGCGTTTGGTGATCCCACCATCACTAGTGATCGAGTTTCACTGGCACTGGCTCAATTTCTGAGATCCATTGTTTCATATCAATCCAAATTTGATATAGGCCGCCAATCCCTAGCAACACCAGCACCACCACTTGATCAGGTAGCTTTTGCAAATTTTACTGCACAGGAAAACAGGGGCAAGCAATTGTTTTTTAGTCCGCAATTGGCCAATTGTGCCGCTTGCCATGGTACAGAAACTTTTACAGCCACAAAACCACAAAATAATGGACTTGATCTGGTATCTGCAGATCAAGGTGTGGGTGGTATTACAGGTCTGCCACAACAGATTGGCAATTTCAAAGTTCCTTCCCTTAAGAATATAGCGTTAACGGCACCTTATATGCATGATGGACGGTTTACCTCTTTGGATCAGGTGGTAGAACATTATAGTACAGGGATACAGGCAAATAGAAACCTCTCAGGCCCGTTGAGAAACCCGGACGGAACACCCCGTTTATTAAATTTGTCTGCTGATGATAAAGCGGCATTGGTTGCTTTTTTAAATACATTAACGGATACGAATATCACTGGTGATATCAAGTATTCTGATCCGTTTGTTAAGTAATAGCGGATATCTTTCTGGAATTGACTATTTTTTTATAGATTCAATCCATGAAAAATATCCCCACCTACCTGCACCGCAAGGCCGTTAGTGTTACGGCTCTATTTGTCATCATTTGTTTATTGGCTGCGACATCAGTTTCAGCGCAATCCGTAATAGATGCTATCGTAAAAGAAGAAACCGATAATTCCCAGTTAAAACAATTGGCGCATGAATTGTTCGATCAGATAGGGCCTCGCTTAGTAGGTACACCGCTGATGAAAAAGGCCAATGACTGGGCGGTATCTAAATATACCGGATGGAATATCAGTGCCAGGAATGAGCAGTGGGGTGAATGGAAAGGATGGGACAGGGGCGTAACCCATATTGATATGTTGTCTCCCCGTATTCATACACTCGAAGGTACTCAACTGGCCTGGAGTCCTGCTACAAAAGCAAAAGGAGTAACCGCAGGATTAATCATTATTCCAGATCTGGCAGATTCTGCTGCATTCCAACAATGGCTTCCCAATGTAAAAGGAAAATTTGTGATGATTTCTATGTGTCAGCCTACCGGCAGACCCGATGATAACTGGCAGGAATTTGGTTTGAAAGAGTCCATCGATAAAATGAAAAAAGACCGTACTGCCCAAACCACCGCATGGGCAGCGAGGTTAAAGAAAACCGGGTACAATAGTCATGCTTTGCCCGTAGCTCTTGAAAAAGCCGGCGCATTGGGTATTGTATCTTCTAACTGGTCGGCAGGGTTTGGGGTGGATAAAATTTTTGCAGCGTATACCCAAAAAATTCCAACCGTGGATATTGCATTAGAAGACTATACGCTACTATACCGGTTGGTAGAATCAG
>CAIYKV010000007.1 GCA_903926855.1 uncultured Bacteroidota bacterium
TGGATCTTGCGGGCATTAAAGCCGGACAAACCATTACAGGTGGTTCTATTGAGGTAAAAAACGGAAAACTGACAGGTGTATTGATCGATAATGGAGATGATAAAGTATATGCACAGATTCCTGCTCCTACTCCCGAAATATACACCCAGTGGTTACTGGCTGCTCAAAAAAATTGTTTTGAACAGGGATTGACTACCATCACAGATTGCGGGTTAAACTATAAAGATGTTGAGGGTATTGATGCTTTGCAAAAAGCAGGTAAACTGGATATGCGTTTGTTTGTGATGTTGAGTGATAATGATGAAAACCTGGCCAAATACCTGGTTAAAGGTCCCTATAAAACCGATAAATTGTTTGTAAATAGTTTTAAGGTATACGCAGATGGTGCATTGGGCAGTCGGGGTGCCTGTTTGCTTCAACCTTATAATGATAAACCAGGCTGGCAGGGATTTTTATTGCGTAATAAATCGCATTACGATTCGCTGGCCAAAGTGCTGGCCGCATCCGGTTTTCAGATGTGTACACATGCCATTGGCGATAGCGCCAACCGTGAAATACTTAGGGTGTATAATAAATACCTCAAAGGAAAGAACGACCGCCGCTGGCGTATTGAACATGCGCAGATCATTAACCAGGCAGATTTTGATTTATTTGGTTCGGCAAGTATTGTTCCCTCTGTTCAACCTACACATGCCACCAGCGATATGTATTGGGCAGAAGAAAGATTAGGTAAAGAGCGATTAAAAGGAGGATATGCTTACCAGCAATTACTGAAACAAAATGGCTGGTTGCCATTGGGAACAGATTTTCCTGTGGAAGATATCTCTCCCTTTAAAACTTTTTTGGCGGCTGTAGTCAGAAAGGATGCCAAAGGATTCCCCGATGGCGGATTTCAAATGGAGAATGCCTTAACCCGCGAACAAGCCATCCGTGGAATGACCATCTGGGCTGCCAAAGCCAACTTCCTCGAAAAAGAAGTCGGTAGCCTGGAAAAAGGGAAAAAAGCAGATTTTATTTTTCTTTCCAACGACCTGATGAAAATTGCTGATACAGCGATTTTGCAAACCAAAGTAAAAGCTACCTTTTTGGGGGGCAAAAAAATCACGAATATTGAATAGCGAACAAGGAATAATGAAGTATTGTTTCTTTGCTGAATGGTTACATTGTTTTGGAGCTGGCATAAAAAAAGCCATCTGACAAAATCAGATGGCCCAATTATTAATTGATAATTATCAATTGTTAATTATTAATTGATCTTCCCCACCATATCTGCTGGTACAACCCAGGCATCAAATTCTTCAGGGGTTACATAACCAAGTTTTACAGACATTTCTTTTAAGGTGGTTCCTTCTTTAAGGGCTTTTTGAGCAATTTCGGCTGCTTTGTAATAACCGATTTTTGTATTTAGGGCGGTTACCAGCATCAGGCTGTTATCAACATGTTTTTTGATATTGGCTTCAATGGGGGCGATACCGATCGCACATTTATCGTTGAAGCTTACACATCCGTCGCCAATCAGTCTTGCACTATGTAAGAAATTGTAGATCATCACCGGTTTGAATACGTTTAATTCAAAATGACCGGTAGCACCGCCAATATTGATGGCAACATCATTCCCCATTACCTGCGCTGCAATCATCGTTAATGCTTCACATTGGGTAGGATTTACTTTTCCCGGCATGATAGAAGAACCGGGTTCATTGTCAGGAATAAATAATTCTCCGATACCACTTCTGGGTCCTGAAGCGAGCATACGTATATCATTAGCAATTTTCATCAAACTTACAGCCACTGTTTTCAGCGCGCCATGCGCTTCTACGATTGCATCATGCGCAGCCAATGCTTCAAATTTATTTTCAGCGGTAACAAAAGGCAGGCCTGTAAGGCCGGCTATATGTTTTGCCACATTTACATCATATCCTTTAGGGGTATTAATGCCGGTTCCCACCGCAGTACCACCTAATGCCAGTTCGCTCAAATGTGCCAGGGTATTGTTGATTGCTTTTAAGCCATGATCCAGTTGTGAAACATAGCCACTGATTTCCTGACCAACGGTAAGCGGGGTGGCATCCATAAAATGGGTACGTCCGATCTTCACCACATGCATAAACTCTTTGCTTTTTTGAGCAAGCGTATCTCTCAGCTTTTGAATACCAGGTATAGTAGTTTCCACCAGTATTTTATACGCTGCTATATGCATAGCAGTAGGGAAAGTGTCATTAGAAGATTGTGATTTATTTACATCATCATTCGGATGAAGAAATTTGTCCTTATCAGTTAATGCGCCTCCTTTTAATACATGTGCCCGGTAAGCAACCACTTCATTCACATTCATATTGCTTTGGGTTCCCGAACCGGTTTGCCAAACCACCAGTGGAAACTGGCTATCCAGTTTTCCTGCTAATATTTCATCACAAACCTGACCAATCAGATCAGATTTTTCTTTTGGTAATACCCCGGCTTCGAGGTTGGTAAGGGCAGCGGCTTTTTTGAGATAAGCAAAGGCTTTGATAATCTCTTTGGGCATTTTATTAATATCCTGGGCAATCTTAAAATTGTCGATACTACGTTGGGTTTGGGCGCCCCAATACACATCTGCAGGAACATGTACTTCTCCCATGGTGTCTTTTTCAATACGGAAATCCATTATCTCAGTTTTATTAGTTTATAATGATCAGGCGATCGTTCTGGCCGCAAAGGTACTAAGGGAAAATATGCAGATTACAATTTGGTTTAGCAGATTTTCGGTATTTTTCAGTCATATCTGCTTCTATATGAAAAAAACATTTCTAGCCTGCCTGTTATTTACAGCCATTGTGAGCTCTGCACAAAATTACCAGCCTACCTGGGAGTCATTAGATAAACGTCCTGTTCCGAAATGGTTTTGGGATGCTAAATTTGGCATTTTCATCCATTGGGGGGTGTATGCTGTTCCCGGTTGGACTACCAAGGGCAATTATGCTGAATGGTACCAAAATGGGCTGGAAAATAATGATACCGCCCGTATCGCTTTTCACAAGAAAAAATTCGGTAACCTGACTTATTACCAGCTGGCCGATCAGTTTAAAGCGGAATTATTTAATCCAGATGAATGGGCCAGCCTGTTTGAAGCTTCCGGCGCCAAATACATTGTATTAACTTCCAAACACCATGACGGTTTTACTTTATGGCCCAGTAAAGATGCCAACCGTACCTGGGGTTTTCCCTGGAATGCAATGGATGTGGGTCCAAAACGTGACCTCTTAGGAGATCTTTTTAAAGCGGTTCGTAAAACCAGTGTTCATGCCGGTATGTATTACTCTTTATACGAATGGTTCAACCCTTTATGGAAAGCAGATAAGGATCGATATGCACAGGAACATGTATGGCCACAGATGAAAGAACTGATCAATACGTATCAGCCCGATGTATTCTGGACTGATGGAGATTGGGATGCCACAGAAAATACCTGGAAATCGAAAGAATTTCTAACCTGGGTTTATAATGAAAGCCCCGTGAAAGACAGGATCGTTACATACGATCGTTGGGGTAGTGGTGTTCGTTTTAAACACGGTGCTGTATACACGCCCGAATACCAGCCAAATGTTGATTTTGAAAACCATGCATGGGAAGAAAGTCGTGGTATGGGGTATTCCTATGGATATAATCGGGAAGAAGATGCCTGGGATTATAATTCTGCCCAATCATTGGTCTATCATCTTCTGGATAAAGTTAGCAGGGGTGGAAACTTTTTATTAGATATTGGTCCGGATGAACATGGAAAAATTCCGCCCATTATGCAGGAAAGATTATTACAGATAGGCGATTGGTTAAAGATTAATGGAGAAGCCATTTATGGTACAACGCGTTGGAAACAGGTAAGCCAATGGACTGATGGTAAAAGAGATTATAGAGCCAAAAAAGGAGAAGATATTATGATGAAGCTCACAGTAGATCCTGAGCCTGGATATGCATCGAAAGAAGTGTTTTATACCTATAACGCCAATACCAATTCTTTGTATGCTATCTTTCCTAAATATCCTTCGGGAAGGAAACTGGTATTGAAAAATCTGGGCGGTACACAATCGCCTTCTGATATCACATTTTTATCTACTCAGGAAAAATTACAAAGCAGCCAGTCTGGAAACGACCTGATAATCTCTTTACCGGAATATGATCCGAATAAGATCAAAGCACCGTATGCTTATGCAATAAGAATAGCTAATTTTGGCTCCTTTATTCGCAAACCAAAGATTGAGGTTGCATACAAAGCAGATATGTCGGGGGCCACAGTCAGCATAAATGAAAATGTTCCATCTGCAAAAATCAGTTATACAATTACAGACGATAAAACAACCAGCACACTTGTTTATACAGTTCCTTTTCTGGTGAAAGGAAATGCTGTTATCAGGGCTTTTGCATTTAAAGACAAAAGTATTAGTAGTGATACCGCGGAAGAAAAACTGGAAGGGCTTAATTTACTGAAAGCACAGAAAGTTAAGCATCCTGAAAAAGGGCTTCGATACAATTATTATGAATCCGATAGAATGAGCATAGAAGCAATGAAAGAGCTAACGCCCATAAAAGATGGAATTGCCGAAAAAGTATCTGTATCTGTTAAACAGCGAACCGACAAATTCGGGTTGATTTTTGAGGGATATATTCGTGTTGATCAAACCGGGGGCTATACATTTTATACCACCAGTGATGATGGAAGTAAGTTATTTATTGATGATAAAGAGATCGTGAATAATGATGGTGATCATGGATTTGAAGAAAAAGAGGGTAAATGCCTGCTGGAAAAAGGATTTCATAAAATTAAAATCCAATATTTTGATAGCGGTGGTGGTAATAATTTGCTATTGAGTTATCATTTAATGGGACAACCCAAAATAGAAGTTCCGGCAAACTTGTTATTTCACTAAAGAACTCTAAAATAATTTTTTTGTTACCCTTTACGTTTCAGCTTTCTGCATCATTTTACTATAAGGTTAAGCTCTTACATTTGAATCCAGATCGAATGATCATTTATATTTATACTTAGCATACTTATGAAAAAATTAATAGTTGTTTCGTTTTTATTAAGCAGTTATTTTCTTCAGGCCCAACAAACAGAGAATATTATTATTATCACTACAGATGGTTTTCGCTGGCAGGAAGTGTTTGATGGAATGGATAAAGATATTGCCAATGATAAACGGTATCATCAGAATGATAGCGCTAAAATCTTTGAAAAATATTGGGCCGAGGATGGGGAATCGCGTAGAAAAAAATTACTTCCTTTTTTCTGGAATACCATAGCTGCAAAAGGACAATTATATGGTAACCGGCTAATCGGGAATAAGGTAAATGTTTCCAATAGCCAATGGTTTTCTTATCCCGGGTATAGTGAAATTATGTGCGGATATGTAGATACGGCTATTAACAGTAATGGGTATAAGGCCAATCCCAATACAACGCTATTGGAATATTTCAATAAACAATCTGCACTCAAAGGGAAAGTACTTGCTTTTGGTGCGTGGGATGCTTTTAACCGAATCCTGAATGAAGAAAGATCAGGCATTCCGGTCATTGCTGCTTACGATCAGTTTGGAGGAGCCAATCCTACCACTAATGAAAAGCTCATCAATAATATGGTACAGGATTCTTACCGTCAATGGTCGGAAGAATGTTTAGATGTATTTACCCAGTATGAAGCGATGGAGCATTTGCAAACCAAGAAACCACGGGTAATGTATATCGCCTATGGAGAAACCGATGAATGGGCACATAGTCACCAATATCGTTCTTATCTTGATGCAGCCCATCAGGTAGATGCCTGGATCAAAAAAATATGGGATTTTGTGCAAAGCGATCCTCAGTATAAAAATAAGACCACTCTTTTTATCACCACAGATCATGGAAGAGGGATTACCAATAAAACCAAGTGGACAAGTCATGGTGCATCTGTAGATGATGCGGATCAGATCTGGTTTGCAGTTATGGGTCCTAATACACCAGCCACAGGAGAAGTAAAAACACAAACCCAGGTTTACCAGAAACAATTTGCACAAACCATGGCAAAATTGATGGGATACCAATTTACAGCTGAACATCCGGTAGCGGATTTGATTCCTTCGGTAATTAAATAGCGGTATCAAAAGGATATATGTACACAGTCCTTAAAAATACCGGGCCCTGTTATCAGCAACTCAACTGATAGCAGGGTCTTTTAATTTCCTGTAAAATGTGCTTTTCTTTTTTCTAAAAAGGCGGAAGTGCCTTCGAGTCTGTCGGTAGTGCCAAAACAATAACCAAATCCATTTACTTCTACTTCATATCCATTCTTTGTCTCATCAAATACGGCATTCACGCTTTCAATACATTTGGATACAGCAATCGGTGCTTTGGTATTGATCATATCCAGCAGGTATTTGGCTTTCGGTAAAAGTTCTTCCTGGGTTACCACATAGTTTACCAGTCCATATTGTAAAGCAGTAGGCGCATCGATCATGTTTGCGCTCATTAATAATTCCAGCGCACGGCCTTTTCCGATTAAGTGTACCAGTCTTTGTGTACCACCATATCCGGGAATCAGGCCGAGGTTTACTTCGGGCTGACCGAATTTTGCATTATCAGAAGCGATTCTAAAATGACAACTCATAGCCAGCTCGCAACCACCACCCAGCGCAAAACCATTTACACAGGCAATGATCGGCTTGTGTGCTTGTTCTATCCGGAAAAAAGTATCCTGACCCGCTTTTGCCAATGCTTTGCTTTCATCTGTGCTTAATCCACTGAATTCACTGATATCGGCTCCGGCAACAAAAGCTTTTGGCCCCGCCCCGGTGATAATGGCTGATTTTATTTCTGTGTTTGTATATATTTCTGTAAGTGCCCGGTTGAGATCCTGGAATACCTGTTTATTGAGGGCATTCAGTTTATCGGGTCGGTTAATGGTAATGATATAGATACCCTCTTCGAGGGAGGTTAATAAGGTTGTGTACATGGCAATAATGTTTTATTAAAGGTAAGCTTAGAACTTTGTTTTTTGTATTTTGAGTTATGAACCTGATCCAGATCATCCTGTATATCGGAATTTTTGTTTTTGCCATCACAGGTGCCCTAAAAGCGAGGACACATCAAATGGACATTTTCGGCGCAGCCGTGATTGCTTTTGCTACGGCTTATGGTGGTGGAACCATTCGCGATCTCCTGATTGGTGTAAGACCGGTAAACTGGGTAAACGATTATCTGGCGCTTGCCCTTGTTGTGGGTGCTGTAATTATTGTTTCCTTATTTCGCTTTAATACAGCCAGGTTCCGGAGAACTATTTTTTTTACTGATGCGATTGGCCTTGGAATGTTTACTGTTTTTGGAATCGAAAAAAGCATGCATATTGATATCAATGATGGGTATGCAATTATTATGGGTGTTATCACGGCCACATTTGGGGGATTATTGGCAGATATTATTTGTGGAGAAGTGCCCGACCTCTTAAAAAAAGGAGAGTTGTATGCAACTGCCTGCGCAATGGGAGGGGTTTGTTATGTATTACTGAAAAAAGCAGGACTGGAATATAATACGGGTTTGTTTATTTGTGTAATCATTGTAGTAGGCATCAGAATCCTATCAAAGAGAAAACGTTTGACCTTACCAAGTATTTAAGACCTAAAAATTTCTGTTAGTTGCTACCCATTCCTCGATATATAAAGCAATATCTGCTGTGGCTGCCCCGGGTGCAAACAGTTTACCTACACCCATTTCATGTAATACTTTCATATCATCTTCCGGAATAATACCACCGCCGGTAAGTAATACATCATTCATTTGTTTTTCTTTGAGTAAGGCGACTATTTTGGGGAATACGGTCATATGTGCACCGCTTAAAATACTGATACCGATGGCATCTACGTCCTCCTGTAAAGCGGCATTTACTACCATTTCCGGGGTTTGACGAAGACCGGTATAGATTACTTCCATACCTGCATCCCGCAAAGCCGTAGCAATTACTTTTGCACCACGGTCATGACCATCCAGGCCTACTTTGGCAACCAATACTCGTACAGGTCTTTTCATACAGATCAATTAATCGATAACGATATTGTAAAAATAACTGAAATGTACTTAGGTTTACATTTGTTCCTCTTAATACCTGTCAGATGCAATACAGAAAATTTGGTAATACGGACCTACTGGTAAGTGAAATAGGTTTCGGCACCTGGGCCATTGGGGGTTCGGCTTTTGTGGGCAATTTAGCGATCGGTTGGGGGCCTTCGGATGACAATACATCTATATCTGCCATTCATGCTGCCATGGATGCAGGCATCAATTTTTTTGATACCGCAGATTTTTATGGTTTGGGGCACGCCGAAACACTTCTTGGTAAAACCATTGCAAACCGGAAAGATGTATTGGTTGCTTCAAAAGTTGGACAAAAAGCAGGTGCCGATGGAAAAGTAGCTATAGACTATACTAAGGAATATATTATCAAAGCTTGTGAGGAAAGCCTGATAAGACTAAAAAGAGAGGCCATCGATTTTCATCATCTCCATGTGGCCAGAATGGTTCACCTTGAAAATGGTGAGTGTATTGAAGCCATGCAATTATTACAGCAACAGGGAAAGATTCGCTATTGGGGTATTTCGTTGATTACGTTTAACCCTTTTCCAGAAGCTGATTTTTTTCTGAAACATGATTTGGGCAATGGGTTCCAACTGGTTTTTAACCTGATCAATCAAAAAGCTTTACCTATTCTATCTCAGGCATCCCAAAAAGGATATGGAATCATTGCACGTATGCCATTACAGTTTGGTCTGTTGTCTGGAAAGATTCAGCCCGATACGGTTTTTCCGAAAGATGATCATAGAAGCTATCGGGTATTACCCGCAGTTACAGAACCTATTCTACATATATTAAAAAATGAAGTTTGGCCATTGTGTGAGAAGTATCAAACCACAGCTTCCGGACTGGCATTGAGTTTTATTTTAAGTCATCCTGAAGTATCAACTGTGATACCCGGTATCAGAACCCCAGAGCATGTAAAGTTGAATACCGATCACCTCGTATTACTGGAAGAAACAGATAAGAAATATTTGCAGGCATTATACCAAACCCACTGGTTGCCTGTAATGGAAACACTTGAAAAAATCGGATAGGGAACTTATTCCAGAGCCGCTTTATCTTTTTTGATTTTTTCTTTCATTTCCTGTCTGAATAAATCGTTGGTTCCTTTCAATAGTATTACGAGATCACCTCTTTCCCTTGCAAATGGATGGATAATACTATCCGTTAATATCACTGATTTGAAATTTTTCAGGAATGGATGCTCCATTTCTTTTTCATCATCGGTTAGCAGCAGGATATTATCAAAGGGCATATTATTGGGTATCCAGTATAAAAAACTGGCATTGTCGCTGTAAGTTTCCGGAAGATTGTATTTTCTTCGGTAATAATTCAGTGCCCCAGCCTGCCCATAATTATCGCAGAATAGAATGGTATGTTTTTTCTCATTGCTATCTAAAAGCGCATAGGCTTTTGCCATTTTCTGTGCCATTTCTTCCCAACCAAGCATATCAGAAAAATCCTGTGGCAAGGGGTGGCTTTTACCATCCTCCCAATTTAAAACCCCTAATTTTTTTACTTTTCTTTTTTCATAAAAAGCTGCCAGTTTCTCAGGGGTAAAAATGGGTAATGCAATCGGCACTAACCAATACCCAAAAAACAAAGGAAGGGCTACCAATACATAACGGATCAGTTTTCGTTTTACGAGTGTTAGCTGTTCCAGCTGGTAGGCACCAAATGCAAACAAAACCGGGTAAGCACCCAAAGAATAATAATTTTTTCCATGTCCCATCAATAGTAATAGAATTACCCCGGCATAAGTCCAGCCGATAAAGCGGTAGGTTTTGTATTTTCTAAGAAAACTGACAGCCCATAATCCTGTTAGCCAGATAAACACGCAGGGGAAATTCATGATAATCTGGTCTATCAAAAAGCTGGAGGGGCTAACATATTGCAACTGCGTTCGCTGCAATTTTCTCATATGAAATACCACCGGAAAATGCTGACTGTATTGCCATAGAAAATTGGGTAAAAAAATCAGCAACCCAATCAGGGCGGCATAATAGAAATGTTTATTCCGGAAAACTTTTCTCTGATCAGTGAGTAATAATCCAACCAGTATGCTGGTAATAAAAAAGAGTACAGAGTATTTACTGAGCATTCCTAATCCGCAAGCAATGCCAAACAGGTATAACCATTTGGTTTCTTGTGTTTGAACAAAACGGATCATACTATAGGCAATCAGGGTCCAGAAAAAGATTTCTAAAAAATTGGGTTGAAATAAAAAGTGTACACGTAAGTAAGCACCCATGATAAATGAAAGAAAAGCCAACACCAGCGCAAAGGATCTTCCTCCCAGTGAAAGGATAATTTTCCCGGTAAGGATATAAGTAAGCGCCCCAAAAAGAGATGGCCAGCATTTTACCCAAAAAAAATGATCACCCAATAGATGTGTCAACCAGGCAAAAACAGATAGCATTGGCGGAACTTCCATAAATCCCCATGCCATATGGCTACCTTCTGCCAGGTATAGCATTTCATCTCTATGGGGCTCATAGTAGGCATTTTGTAAAAAGAAGGGTAGTAGGAATTTGATCAGCGCCAGTGCATACAAAAGCCGGTTACTGTTTTTCATGCTATTTATTTGCAGAAAGATAGTTACCGGCTTTTATATATACAAGTGTTTATGATGACTGGAGTAATTGCAGGGTATGTTCAATACGTTTGATGGTTTCCTGTTTGCCGATAGTGGCGGCAATATCAAATACGCCAGGACCAAATTTTCCACCCACCAGCATAATACGGAAAGGCAACATCAATTCTCCGGTTTTTAATTGGTTGGCTGCGGCCAATTCTTTGAATTCCTTTTCCAGGTCGGCAGATTCCCATAAGGTACTCAGTTCATAGGCCCGGATGAGTTCAGTAAAGAACATATTTTTCTTCTCATCCCATTTTGGTTTGATGGCATCGGTATCAATTGAAGCGGGTGATTGAAAGAAAAAAGATCCCTGTTGTACAAAATCAGCTAACAATGTGCAACGATCTTTTACCAGTTCAATCACTTTTATTAATAGAGCTTCATCTGTAACAGCAATTTGTTTATCGAGAAAAGCTTGTTTTACCGCTACTGCTAAATGACTTACTTCTGATAGTTTTATCCATTCATGATTATACCATTTTGCTTTCTCATAGTCAAATTTTGCACCCCCTTTATGAACGCGGTCCATTGAAAATTTTTCAATGAGTTCGGGTAAAGAAAAAATTTCTTTATCTGTTCCATCGTTCCAGCCCAACATGGCGAGCAGGTTTACAAATGCTTCGGGTAAAAACCCTCTTTCTTTAAAGCCGATCGTGGTTTCATTCGTTTTTGGATCGGTCCAATCCATGGCAAAAACCGGGAACCCCAGTCTGTCACCATCCCGTTTACTCAATTTGCCATTTCCATCAGGTTTTAATATCAGTGGTAAATGTGCCCATTGGGGCATATCTTCTTCCCAACCCAGGTATTTCCAAACCAGTAAGTGAACAGGTGCTGAGGGAAGCCATTCTTCGCCACGAAAAGCATGGGTTATTTTCATCAGGTAATCATCTACCACCACCGCCAGGTGATACGTAGGCATACCATCTGCTTTTAATAATACTTTATCATCTACCTGTGATGTGTTAAATGATACTTCACCCCGAATCATATCAGTAAAACTGATGGTTTCGTTCAATGGCATTTTGATACGCACAACATAAGGAACCGATTCATTGAGTAATCGGGTTACTTCGTCTTTTTCAAGCGAAAGGGAATTACGCATTTTTTCTCTCAATACCTGGTTGTATTGAGGCGATGGGTTTTCAGGTGTTTTAAACCTGTTGCGCATTTCTTCCAATTCTGCAGGTGTATCAAACGCATAATAAGCATATCCGTCTTTCACCAGTTTCTCAGCATATTGCCTGTAATTTTCTTTGCGTTCGCTTTGGCGATAAGGGGCATAGGGGCCTCCGTGCACCGGACTTTCATCAGGTTCAAGACCGCACCATTTTAGCGTATTAAAAATGTAATCTTCCGCACCAGCCACAAAACGACCCTGATCGGTATCTTCTATTCTTACAATAAAATCACCACCCTGATTCTTGGCAAACAGGTAATTGAACAAAACTGTTCTTACTCCACCCAAATGCAATCCCCCGGTAGGCGATGGGGCAAAACGAACCCTTACTTTTTTACTCATATGAATACAAAGATACTAAGATGGGGGCAATTCGGTTTTTGAATGGGAATACGGGGAAAACGGGTTGCAAGTTGCACTTCAAACTAAACCCGTAACTCGCAACCCCTACCCCCAATCAATTCCTTTCCGGTATCTTTGTTTGATGTATTTGGTCAAGACTCCCTGGTGGTTGAGGGCACTATATCCTTCGTTGGTATGGCGTATCAAATCGCCCGGAAAAACAATATACCTGACATTTGATGACGGTCCGCATGAAACCGCCACCCCATTTGTATTGGAACAATTGGAGCGTTTTCAGGCAAAAGCCAGTTTTTTTTGTATTGGGAAAAATGTATTGGCTCATCCGGATATTTATCAAAGCATATTGGATGCTGGTCATAGCGTGGGTAATCATACTTACCATCACCTCAATGGATGGAAAGTAAAGGATGATCTCTATCTGTCAGATATACAAAAAGCGGCCACGCTTATTCATTCTCCGCTTTTTCGCCCTCCCTATGGCCGTATAAAACGATCACAACTAAAAAAATTATCCCAAGCACTTCAACCCGCAACCCATCACCTGCAACCCGTAACCATCATGTGGGATGTGTTAAGTGCCGATTTTGATACCGAACTTACACCAGAGGGTTGTTTATCCTATGTTCTATATCATACCCGTCCGGGTTCTGTGATTGTTTTTCATGATAGTACCAAAGCCTGGGATCGTATGTCGTATGCACTGCCAAAAATGTTGGAATATTTTTCTAAACAGGGCTATACTTTCAAATCCATTCCGATGGATGTGAGTAATTAGCATAAGCGGTTTTTTTTACTAATAAAACAAGTTATTTGCAAGATGAACCTGATTGATACACATTGTCATTTGTATTCGGAAGAATTTAAGGAAGATATCAAAGAGGTGATGAAACGTGCGATGGATAATGGAGTATCTAAATTCTATTTGCCTGCCATTGATAGCCAGGTGATCAATGATATGTTGTCGCTGGAACTGGAGTATCCGGGTATTTGTATTGCCATGATGGGATTACATCCCTGTTATGTAAAAGAAAATTACCTGCAGGAATTAAGTATAGTAGAAGAATGGCTCCAGAAACGCTCCTTCGTTGCCGTAGGCGAGATCGGTCTGGATTTTTATTGGGATACCAGCTTTGTAAAAGAGCAAATGGATGCGTTTACGATGCAAATGCAATGGGCACTTGACAAACAGATACCCATCGTAATCCATACCCGAAATGCTATGGATAAAACCATACAAGCTGTAAAGCCATTTGCGGAAAAGGGACTAACGGGTATTTTTCACTGTTTTAGTGGTAGTAAAGATGCAGCCCGGCAAGTGGTGGATATGGGCTTTTACCTGGGAATTGGGGGTGTAATCACGTATAAAAATGGTGGATTGCCGGAAGCTTTAGAAAATATTGGTCTGGAGAACCTGGTGTTAGAGACGGATTCCCCCTATTTGGGACCGGTGCCTTATCGTGGGAAACGCAATGAGAGCAGCTATTTACCCTATATCGCAGCCAAACTAGCTGAGGTAAAAAAATTACCTATAGACGAAGTGGCAGCCATTACTTCGGCGAATGCCCAAAAAATATTCGGTAGCTAACGCTGAAAAGCTATTTTTGCAGTCCTTTAAAATACAGAGGGCCTTCCCGCTGAAGGTGGGATGGAAGGATTTTTTTGATAAAATTATATACAGAGAGGTGTCCGAGTGGTTGAAGGAGCACGCCTGGAAAGTGTGTATACGTGAAAGCGTATCGAGGGTTCGAATCCCTTCCTCTCTGCTGAAATCAATTAATTAAGATAAACTTTCAGAAAGAAAGCCTGCAAAATCAAGTGTTTGCGGGCTTTTTGCTTTTTAGCCTTACCCGTATTTACCCCACTTTATTGCTATAGTTGCCGGAGTAATTCGTGGAGTAGTACTAAACTTTATCACTACTCCGGCTACTTTACGTAAGTCGCTTATTATTAACACTTTATAAGAACTGAACTATTTAGTTCACTACGCGGTAAGCGTAATTTTATCAACTTTAAAGTGGAGTAGTTATGGAAAAAAGTTTCGGTTTACATTTTCACCTAAAAAAATGCATAAATAATGAGTGCGAATTTCCCATTTACA
>CAIYKV010000008.1 GCA_903926855.1 uncultured Bacteroidota bacterium
CGTGGCTACATCCGTCAATTCGGTGTTTCAAGAAACACCTTCCGTGAAATGGTATTGTTCGGAAAAATTCCTGGATTAACTAGAGCTAGCTGGTAAGCATTTAAAAAATAGAAAATGGACGCAATTGCAGATTACTTAACAAAGATTAGAAACGCTATGAAAGCTCAACACCGTGTTGTTGAAATTCCAGCGTCAAACACTAAACGTGAGATCACTAAAATCTTATTTGAACAAGGATATATCCTTAGTTATAAATTTGAGCCAAGTGAAAACAAACAAGGCATCATTAAGATTGCATTGAAATACAATGCGGCTAAAATCCCTGCTATAAAGGCTTTGACCCGTATCAGTACTCCCGGAGCTCGTCGTTATGCAAATGTAGGCAGCATGCCACGCGTGATGAATGGTTTAGGTGTTGCTATTTTGTCAACTTCTAAAGGGTTGATGACAGACAAGCAAGCGAAAAAAGACAATGTAGGCGGTGAAGTGATTTGCCATGTTTACTAAAAGATTATAAGAACCACGAAAATCGAAATAGAATGTCAAGAATAGGTAAATTACCGATTTCCTTCCCCAAAGGAGTGGAAGTAAAGGTGTCAGATAAAAATTTTGTAACTGTAAAAGGTCCTAAAGGAGAACTTCAACGTTCTGTTGATACTGCTATTCATATTGCAGTTGAAGAAGGTAAAGTAACCCTTACCCGTGCTACTGAACAAAAACGCCATAAAGCGATGCATGGTTTATACCGTTCATTGTTAGCGAATATGATTGAAGGTGTATCTAATGGATACAAAGTCACTCAAGAATTAGTGGGTGTAGGTTACCGTGCTGCACACAAGGCACAAACTTTGGAGTTAACTTTGGGTTACTCACATAACATTACATTTGAATTACCAGTAGAGATCAAGTTGAACACTGTTACTGAAAAAGGTAAAAACCCAAGTGTTATTCTTGAAAGCGTGGATAAAGAATTGCTAGGTTTGGTTGCTGCAAAGATTAGGTCTTTGCGTAAACCTGAACCATACAAAGGCAAGGGTATTAAATTTGCTGGTGAGATTTTGAGAAGAAAAGCAGGTAAAGCAGCAGGTAAATAATCATACTTAATTAGATAATTCATACAGCATATGTCAACTACAAAAGATATCAGAAGAGCAGGAATCAAGAAACGCGTTAGAACGGTTGTGTCTGGCGAAGGTACTGCTCCACGTTTAAGCGTTTTTAGAAGTAATAAACAAATTTCTGCTCAATTGATTGATGATGTTAAAGGTATTACCTTGGCCTTTGCTTCATCTAGCGAAAAAGGATTTGAGGAAAAGGTAAAATCCCTTCCGAAAATGGAACAAGCTAAATTGGTAGGTAAGCATTTGGCTGAAAAAGCGTTGAAAGCCGGAATTAGCACTGTACGTTTCGATAGAAATGGTTATCTTTACCACGGACGTGTAAAGTCATTGGCTGAAGGTGCACGTGAAGGTGGTTTACAATTTTAATCGCAGATAATACATAAGAGATAAATAAGTAATTAAGATCCGAAAATGTCAAACTTAAGTGTAAAAAGAGTTAAATCAAGCGAAATCGAATTGAAAGATAAGCTTGTAGCTGTTCA
>CAIYKV010000009.1 GCA_903926855.1 uncultured Bacteroidota bacterium
CAAAAAAGGAAATCGATTCCACCCCAAAAAAGAAATGCAATATAGGTTTTTGGTAATCATCAAACTGAAAGATTTTATTAAATAAAATGCATAACTCCGTTTCTCTCACTCACATACATGAATAAACTGATTACTTAACCTGTTGCCAGATTATTAAGTAAGATACCACAAATATAATTGTTAAATAGGTAGATACATTTTTTCGGTGTAGTAAAAAAACTACATGCAAAGCTAAATTGTTGAATAGGGTAAAATTACCATTGAGTTTCCCTGATAAGCTGGTAAACAGATGTGATGCCTTGTTCGAGCCCGATAGATGCTTTCCATCCGAAAGAGGCTAGTTTGGTAATGTCCATTAGTTTTTGGGGTGTTCCATTGGGTTTAGAAGTGTCGAGGAGGATTTCGCCCTTAAACCCAACTATATTTTTTATGAGGATAGCCAATTCATAAATGGTTATATCATGTCCTACACCAATGTTTACTAAGCCAGGTTCACTATAGTTTTCCATTAAAAACAGGCAGGCCTGTGCCAGGTCATCTACATGCAGAAATTCGCGCCGCGGTGTTCCCGAACCCCAAAGTGTAACAGCCGGTTCATTGTTCCGTTTTGCCATAATGAATTTGCGTAAAAGTGCCGGCAATACATGCGATTTTTCCAGGTCATAATTATCATTGGGTCCATACAGGTTGGTAGGCATCGCTGAAATAAAATTGCATCCATACTGTGTTCTGTAAGAATCGCACAACTCAATTCCCGCAATCTTTGCAATGGCGTATGGTTGATTGGTATGTTCAAGATAGCCAGATAAAATATATTCCTCCTTTAAAGGCTGTGGCGCCAGTTTCGGATATATACAGGAAGAACCGAGGAATAATAATTTGTTTACTTTATTTACATAAGAAGCATGAATGATATTCGCCTCAATCATCAGGTTCTCATAAACAAAATCGGCCCGGTAGGTATTATTGGCAACAATTCCTCCAACTTTGGCAGCTGCCAGAAAAACATATTCAGGCTTTTCATTCTCAAAAAAATCATTCACTGCCTGTTGGTTACGCAGATCAAGTTCAGCAGATGTTCTGGTAATAATACCCGTGTATCCCTTTGCCGTAAGCAGTCGTACAATAGAACTACCCACCATTCCACGGTGCCCGGCGATGTATATTTTGGCGTGAGTATGCATGGTATTTCGCTTTTGGCTGTTGGCCTTTGGCAGTTAGCTATTGGCTATTAGTCTTTGGCTTTGCTTTACTTTCTTGCGCGAGTAGCTTGTCATCTTTTTATAACTAAAAGCTAACAGCTTACAGCTTATTCAAACTCATTCTTAACATTAAATCCACTCGCCTTCAAAAACTGCTGCTGTTCAAATATTTTCAGATCACTGGCTACCATTTCAGTTACCATCATGGATAGATCGTATTTGGGTTTCCAGCCAAGTTTTTCGTTTGCTTTTGTTGGGTCGCCGATTAACAGGTCAACTTCTGTGGGGCGATAGTAACGGGGATCCACTTTTAATACCACCTTTCCAACGGGTACCTTGTATTTACCATTGGATGAAATAACAACAGCAGTTTCTGTTGCTGCTTCTCCTTCAAATTTCAGTTCCACCCCAATTTCATGAAAGGCCATTCTTACAAAATCGCGGATCTGGGTGGTGATGCCGGTGGCAATTACAAAATCTTCCGGCACTTCCTGCTGTAAGATCAGCCACATGGCTTCTACATAATCTTTTGCATGGCCCCAATCGCGTTTGGCATCAAGGTTTCCTAAATATAATGTATCCTGTAAGCCCAAAGCTATCTTAGCTACTGCCCTGGTTATTTTACGCGTAACAAAGGTTTCACCGCGTAAAGGAGATTCATGATTGAACAGGATACCATTGCAGGCAAACATGCCATATGCTTCGCGGTAGTTAACTGTTATCCAGTAACCATACAATTTCGCTACTGCATAAGGCGATCTTGGGTAAAAAGGCGTTGTTTCACTTTGGGGAACAGCCTGCACCAACCCGTACAATTCAGATGTTGATGCCTGGTAAACTTTTGTCTTTTTGGTTAACCGCAATAAACGAACAGCTTCCAATATTCTTAAAGTACCAATACCATCTGCATTGGCTGTGTATTCCGGTGTTTCAAAACTTACATGCACATGGCTCATAGCGGCCAGGTTATATATTTCATCCGGTTGAACTTCCTGTATGATCCTGATCAGGTTAGTTGAATCGGTAAGATCTCCATAATGTAATACCAGATGCCTGTCGGGGATATGCGGATCCTCATAAAAATGATCGATCCTTCCTGTATTGAAAAGCGAACTTCTGCGTTTGATGCCATGCACCTCATATCCTTTCTTCAATAATAGTTCTGCCAGGTAAGCACCATCCTGACCGGTAATTCCCGTTACTAAGGCTTTCTTCATAATATTACAATTGAAATCTGCTTTAAGATTTTTGCAAAATAAAGGTTTTATAATTTACCATCCGCGAACATCTTTTTCAGCCCCATTTTCAGATCAAAAACAACATAGGTTTCTTTTAATATCAGTTGATAATCAATCAATTCAAACATTTTATGATTCATCGATACAACCACACAATCAAATTTTGCTGTTTAGGATATTTCGTTGATACAGTTCAAGCGATATTCATTTCCCCCGCCGCAGGCAAAACAAACGGATCGTAGGGAGTATTGTTCATCTGATAATCTTCCAAAGCTTTTATGATATTTACTACCCTACTGTTTCCTTATATCTGCAAATATGCCATTCCAGGAATTTTTAACTTTATATATTCCAGTTTAAAAAATCTGTTATTTTCAAAAAAAGCCTTCAATTATATTTTTGCAACTTTTACATATTATATCTCGCTAGTTGACCCAGGCTTTGTAAAAACAAACAACCCACAACCATAGCGGCAATCATTGGCCTCTGCAAAAGATGCGTTCTGTATAATCCCCCTGGCTTTGTCATTGATTAGTGAAAACTCTTCCATAGCTAAGTCTTGAAACATAGCCAGTATGGTTTCAATTGCGAATACCCTATGGGCATCGAAATAGAGTTTCTCTTTCCCGATGGGTGTCCCAAAATAGAGAACTCCACCGGGTGCCAGTATTCTTACTAATTCTTCTGCCGCCTTGCTAAAACCTGCTGGATCAATTGAGTCCCCATATCTCCCTAACCCGATATGTTCAATTACATGCAAACAGCTAAGACTTTTCACTGAATTATCCGGATAAGGCAATTGCAACAATGATCCTTCTCTGAAAATAAGGTTTTGAAAGGGAGAATCTATTTTCCTGATATCTACATATTCAACTTTACAAAATGGCAACAGATGTGCGATAAATCCATCAATACGCGAAGCAATATCTATATGTAAACCCGGCCTTGCAGCAAATATTTTTTCTGCTGCCCATATATCCTGGAAAAAATAATGTCCTTGCAAAATTCCACCGGGCATGAATTTTTCATAGGTAGTGAAATAAAGACTGGAATACTGTAAAGGAAATTTTTGATTTCCTTTATTAAGGTGGATATATTTTACAAGGTTCCCAACATAAACAGGGATAGCCCTCCATTTATTGACCATTTGCAGAGGATCAAAAAAAAGACTGGTAAAGCCATTGAGCATCCTTTTGAAAAGAGAAAGCAAAAGAATAGGTTTATTAAATTAATAAGAATTCTTGAAAATAGTGTTTTTCAAAATTTATATTTCACATACCATTAAAACAGGACTACATCAATCTCACTCACAATACCCAATTAAGAACTAGCCATAACGCGAACCTGTCGTGTCAGAAATTATTCGTTCAAAGATACAGTTTAAATAGATAAATATCTTATGGTTGCAGGTTAAACACTACAATGATTTTTAGTCAAAAGCAGTTTCAAAAAATGGCTACAAACAGCAAGTTCCTATTTTCAAACCAGCTATCGCTTTTTATAGTTTTCCGTCTGGAAAATCATTCCTGCTTCCACCTTTCACATCAAATAAAACAAAATTCTCTTTTGCATATTGATATGTCGGAACATTTGAAAAAACAGAGTGATTTACTGCAATGATAATAGCATCATATTTTTTGCCAGTAGGCAATTCGCCCAGACAGGTTAATCCATATTCCGCCTTCACAGCATCCGCAGACACAATAGGATCATAGGTAGTGATTTGCGTATGATACCCCTGCAAGGCTTTTATAATATCTACCACCCTGCTATTACGGACATCCGCAAAATTTTCTTTAAAAGCAATCCCCATCACCAATACCTCAGCACCTTTAACAGCAATTCCCTTTTCTGCCATCAATTGTAACACCCGAGTTGCCACATAATTACCCATGCTATCATTGATTTTCCTGGCAGCGAGTATCATTTCAGGATGATAACCCAACTGCTTGGATTTATGCGCCAGGTAATACGGATCTACCCCAATACAATGACCACCCACCAAACCCGGATGAAAAGGCAGAAAATTCCATTTGGTAGCCGCAGCTTTCAATACCTCCTGCGTATCAATCCCCATCAAATGAAAGATCTTAGCCAATTCATTCACAAATGCAATGTTTACATCACGTTGCGTATTCTCAATTACTTTAGCCGCTTCCGCTACTTTGATAGAAGGTGCCCGATAGGTACCGGCAGGGATAATGGACCTATATAATTCGTCAACCTGCTCAGCAGCCAAAGCAGTAGACCCGGAAGTAATTTTAAGCGTATTGAGCAGGGTATGAATTTTATCGCCGGGATTGATTCTTTCCGGAGAATACCCGCAAAAAAAATCAGTATTGAAAATCAATCCGGATAGTTTTTCCAAGATTGGCACGCCAACCTCTTCAGTACAACCCGGATAAACAGTGGACTCATAAATAACCAGGCCGCCTTTTTTTAAAGAACGGGCAACCAGTTCTGTTGCATTTTCGAATAAAACCAGATCGGGATTATTGGCTTGATCAACGGGAGTGGGAACGGCAATAATAAAAATGTTGCATTCTTTCAATGCATCAGGTTCATTACTGAAATAAATGCCTGTTGCAGATGTTTGTTCATGATTTGTAATACGAACCAGTGCATTTTTATCCGCTTCGCCGGTATGATCTATTCCTGTTCGTAATTCATGGATTCTAAGTGCATTACTATCAAATCCAATCACCGAATACTTCTCACCAAATGCCATAGCCAATGGTAAACCCACATACCCTAAACCAATAATTGCAATTGAATAATTCTGCACTAGTCTCTATTTTATTTACTCATCTCAAAACCGTGCCTTTGTGCCTTGGTGTGAGAAAAAATTGCACACCAAGGCACAAAGGCACGGTTTGTTCAGTTTAGATTAAAATACTCATTTTTTATATAAAGATCATGACTGTAACAAACAAGCAGCATAAGCCACTAATCCTTCTTTCCTTCCTACAAATCCCATGGTTTCTGTAGTCGTTGCTTTAATAGAAATATCTTTGATGGTTACTCCCAAAATCTCCGCAATTACCTGTTGCATCTGCGCCACATAAGGTTTTATTTTAGGTGCTTCCAGGCAAAGCGTAGAATCAATATTAACGATAGAATATCCTTCGGCCCTGATCAGTTCATTTGTTTTGCGTAACAATATTTTACTATCAATATTCTTAAACTCAGAAGAAGTATCCGGAAAATGCACCCCGATATCCCCCAAACACGCAGCCCCCAGTAAAGCATCGCAGATCGCATGTAATAAAACATCCGCATCACTATGACCCAAAGCCCCCTTATCATGCGGAATCAAAACCCCGCCAATAAACAAGTCTCTTCCAGTTACCAGCTGATGAAAATCTACCCCATACCCAATTCGTAAACCCATACAGTTTTTGTTTTCCGGTTAAATATCTCCAAATGTACATGACTAGGGGGGAAAAGGGAAATTAGGGTGGGGGTTGGCTGTTGGCTTTTGGCTTTTGGCTGTTGGCTGTTGGCTATTGGCTGTTGGCCTTTGGCTATTGGCTGTTGGCTATTGGCTATTGGCTGTTGGCTGTTGGCCATTGGTCACTCAACTATAAGAACTCTATACAATTTCATTTAAAACCCAATCAAGCCAACAGCCAAAGGCTAATAGCTAATAACTAAAAAAGAACCCCATTCAATTTCGTTTAAAACCCAATCAAGCCAAAAGCCAACTGCTAATAGCTAAAAAAGAACCCCATTCAATTTCATTTAAAACCCAATCAAGCCAACAGCCAATGGCCAACTGCTAAAACCTAATAAACAACAATCCAGCCATTAAACAATTAATCAATTCAACCATCCCCCTACTCCTGCCCCAATTTAAAAACTATCCCCAACCTAAGCGTATTGGATAAAGGGTTTCGGGTAATACCACTGCCTGATGGAACGAGGTAAGAAAAATTTACATTGAATACATCGATATTGAAACCGGCGCCCATGGAGAAATATTTCCTGTTGCCCCGATCGGGGTTTTCGTAGAAATAGCCGGCCCGGAAAAAGAATTGTTCGCTATAATTATATTCGGCACCTAAGGAAGCCTGCAGATCATGCAACTGGTTACTGCCATCACTAAAAGATTTCATAAAGCTAGATACAATACCCGTGCTTCTGTAATTGGCCAGGTTAGCAGAATCGGTGGAATAGACACCTGTTGAAGAAGGCAGGGTGGGTACCAGCAGTTTGTTGATATCTAAACCAAAAGTGATTTTATTATTCTCATCAAACACTTTGGCATAAGAGATTCCCAAACCCAGGTTTGCCGGTAAAAAATCTTTGTTTCTGGCATCATTGGTATACCCAATTTTACCGCCCAGGTTAGACAACACTACACCCCAGCTAATACCCTGACCCTTGGTATCCAGGTTATGATAGAATAAAGAGATATCGCCGGCAACAGAAGTGCCTGCTTTATAGATAACACCCGTTCCTACATCTCCCACCACCAACCGGGAATTGATATATCGCAAAGCAACACCAATGGCTAATTTTTCACTTAATATCCTTGAATAACCCGCATCGATAGAGAACTCACTCGGTTTAATATTATTCAAAATATTGCCGGAATAATCCGTTAACTGAATATTACCCAGACTGAAAAAGCGAAGGGACGTAGAGATTGCACTCTGGTCATCCAACTTATGATAAGCGGCCAGGCTAGCCAGGTACACATCATTCAAACCAAGGTCTTTTAACCAGGGTGTATAATTTAAAGCCAGAGAGGTTTTCTTTTCGGCAAAAGGTATTTTGGCGAGGTTCCAGAACGGAGCATTGGCATCTGGAGAAGTGGCAATGCCCACATCACCCATGCCACCTGCTCTTGCATCAGGAGAGATTCTCAGAAAAGGAACTGCTGTGGATACAATATTAATGGGAGCAGTTTGGGCACTGATTGTATTACTAATCATCACCAGTGCAATAATACCACTACCTATTTTTCTTGCAATAGAACTCATCAAAAAATGGTTTGATCATGAAATGTTTGCCTTATTAAGAGCATTAAATATCCGGAATCGCTTTCTGGTATATAAATTCTTTTTATACAGACCCATTTCAACAGGCCAATACCGAAAATTCAGCGCACCAAAATTTAATGATGTCAATTAATAATGTAACGTAAAAAAACTTACTTAAGTGTAGAAATCAAACCATTCAATCAATTTTAGAATAGAATCAGTTGCTGTGATTTTTCTGCTACGGCAGCACCAGCAACTACTTTTACGTGGTAAATATAAAGACCTTTTGTGAGTTTTGTGCCTGATTGCCCGTCACCATCCCAATTTATCTCACAATTTCTGCTGCCGGGGGTATTCACTATTTGCCTGATCTCTTTTACCAGTCTGCCCGAACCATCATAAATACGAATAGTTACGTTCAAATCCGTTCCGGGCTGGTTATGTTCAAAAGCAAAATGCGTACTGGTAGTAAAAGGATTCGGGAAATTTCTCAGATTGGCGATTACCAACTTCGACTGATTACTAACACGGTAAGTAAGTGTGGCTTCAGCCGAATGATCCGCCACATCCCAGGCTTTGATGCGTATCGAATGTATGCCCTCGGTTTGGGTAGGCAATGGGAATAGCACTTGACCACTCTGGTAACTATCCTGTGAAGTCGTATAAAAATTATTCAGCACCAAAATGTTTTTTTCGTTACTATCAATCACCGCAGTAATATCATGTCCAATCCCATTTCCAGATGTACTGATACCTAATGAATCAAATAATTTCACTAATAAAATAGGGTTCTCATTGGTAAGTCCCCCATTCTTAAACTGGTCATCATTCAAATAAGGTTGGATCACCGGACCTGCCGTATCAGCGGGTAAAGTATTGGCGCTGCCCCCAATATAAAAATTGGTATTGATACCATTGGCATCCGTAATACCATTACTGGCATATAAACTGATACGTCCCTTGCCCGGTTGGTAATTAATATCCTTTGGAACAATAAAAGAAAAGCTGAACTGACCATTTGTAACCGTAGTATTTCCTTTGTATAAAATACCGCCCAACTGGTTAAATGAAGTAATGGGACTGGTAGGATCATTCCCCAGGGTTTTTACTGTTTGAGACTTGTCGTAAATAGTTGGTTGCAGGTTACCATTAAAATTGGTAATGGTATTGCCGTTATTATCAGTAACCATTCCGGTAAACGTATATTTTTCCAAAGCCCTGAGTGTATCAGCGCCGGTAATCGGATGATTATTGAGGGAGCTAAGCTGAATCCGCAAGGCGGGAAAAGCCAGTCGCAAAGCAGGATCACCTAACAAGGTAAATTTTCGGTTATTCAATATATCACCCGAGTTGATGGATGTGAGATTTTTTGCCTGTTTTACCGATTCACCTAAACTCAGGTATTGGCCATTGGCAGCTGGCGCGAGGGCTATCTTTAGATAATTATCGTTGATTTGTAAATTACTATAGGCAAAAACAAGTCGGGTAGTGGTTAGCAGGGCAATGGCGCCGGTAGAATCACCGGTTAAGATTGCCGCTCCCAGTGAATTTTTACCCGGATCATCATGCGGTGCAAAATCGCAACTGGCCGTAATGAAAAGAGGTAGTTTATCCGGGTTATGAAACCGGTTTAATTCTGTTTGGGTAAGAACCGCTTCTTCGGCCAATCGTTGATAACTTCCATGCCCGCTATAATTAAAAATAAAACTGCCGTTAAAAATCTGGTTAACAATGGCATCATTTACAGCAGGATACCGGGAGCCCGAACTGCTACTAACCATTGGATAGGCGTCTAAATAAATTTTATCCTGGTTAAATAAAGGATTTACCCGATCGGCATCAGCAGAAATGGTTTCAGCATCGGTGAGATGCAGATTATAATCCTGATCATCTGCTACATAAACCGTTTGGTTACGCCAGTTTCCCATGCATTGAGCAGATTGATAATGAATGATTTTATCTACCATTATCCTGGCTTCGCCGATATTTCGGGCGGGTATTCTGCCAATACCTATATCCAGCAGAGAAGCATTACTATTCTGATTAACATCATCTGAGTCATTCAATAATCCAAAAAAATCATCGGATGTATAACTGGCCAGGGGATCCAAAGAAGAGATGCTTTCAAAAACAGGCACCAGGTTTGTGTTTCCTGCTATCCGGTACTTATAATCATACGAACCACAACCAAACAAAAGCAGGTATTTGGGGCGCGCACCGGAATCGGCTCCCGCATTATCATAATACATTTTTACGAAATCACGAATAGCCGTCGGGTCAGATATACCACCTGCAAATTCATTAAATACCTGATCCGTAGTTACTACCATAGAAACCAGGTTATCACGCTGTAAATGATAGGCCGCTAATCTTTGCGCCTCTGGTAACAATATAGTATGGGTAATGACCAGCATATCCGCTTTTGCAGAATGATGCAGGTTCTGATTGGCAATTTTACCAATGGGAATGGGAGATAATACACCATTGGAAGTAAAAGCAACATATTCTCTTAATCGGGAAGCATCATTGGTAAAATTAATTTGAGAACCATTGATAGAAGTGTTCATTTTAACGGGCTGTTGCGGATCCGTAATTTCCCAAACTGTGGCTGAATTACCGGGGTTACTAATACTATAATTGACTACTGCTCCCGGTGCTACCGTTCTCCAGTCTCTAAAAAATAAGGGATCGCCTGCATTCAATGATAAGCTCCTTCTCCCATATAACTCAAACCAATCCAGCCATCCCTGTGCGCCCGAAGCCGTAGAACCAAAAGCATAATTTACCGTCAGCTTTGACTGGTCAGGCAAAAACGTTGCTGCTTGTGATACTTCTGAACCCATTGAATCCAGGAAATTTCCGGAGATCCCCGAAAGGTATATTGAGGGTAATGATTGTGCATTTACCTTAACCGAAAATCCAGCTGTTGCCCCAACACTACTGGCTACCATATCAGACACCAGTGTAACCGGTTCTGTGAGAATCAGTCCCGGCCAATCAACCGGATAAGCGCGACTCGCATTCCCTCCCGGCGTATTATCAAATTCATCTCCCAGCCATTTTTTGCCGCTATGCAGCAGGCTTACCAGGTTTTTCTCATAAAAATATCTTTCGTCAAAACTGGAAACGATGGCAGTGGCTTGTCCGGCGGATGAGGAATTATTTATACGCTTACCCGAACCGCCAATAGAAAGATAATAATACGCCGTATCCGCATAGAGATTTCTTGAATGTCTGAATCGTTTATTGACACTATCTTTTAGCCATTGGTCGGGCCCGGGGGCATAGAACTGGAAATAATCCGATCCGTTAAACAGACCATCTCCCCCATCCACCATATCAATTGCATTTTCGAACAAATCGTCTATCCGGGGGGCCGCATTATTCTCAGCCAGCATGCCTCCCCCGTTTCCGTATAATCGGATTGAAGCAGAGGCCAGACTGCCTGTATTAATGCCTAACCCAGCAAGAAAATTCAGGTCAATTTTATAGATCCCAGCCTGTTTTACCCCAATCTTATACCAGGTACCGGTTGCCAGCACTGAGTTAGGGCTATACACTCTCTGAGCGCTTAGATCAGTGGTAGCCAGAACCAGCAGGCAACAAAATCCCATAAATAGGCCTCTTTGATTCATAGGGTTAATGTAAGATGGCTAACCATGTTCTAAAACTTAAGAGGTTTAAAATTAGGCTTTTGCTAACATCAAAGCACCCGGGTATACCACATCATTAACAGAAAAATTCTATATTCGCATATACAACTATTCAATTTGCCGACTGAAAACCTTATTCCAAAATTCAATCTATTGAAAATGCAGCTATTGACATCAACCAGGAATTTAATACTGCTTCTGGCAATGGCAGGTTCTGTGGCCTCTTGTAGTGTTTTTTCGAAAAAGCATGAGAAGTCTGCAGCAACCGGTTGGAATTACAACGATAAAGAAGAGGGTAATTTTACCGTTGCCAAGCCCCAGGACATTAAAACCGCGCCCGGTTTGGTATTTGTGCAGGGTGGTACTTTCACCATGGGAGCCACGCAGGAAGATGTGATGGGAGACTGGAATAATGTTCCCCGTCGTGTAACCGTCAATTCCTTTTTTATTGATAAAACAGAGGTAGCCAATGTTCACTACCGTGAATATTTATATTGGCTTGAGAATGTATTTGGTCAGGCCGGAATGGATTCGGTAGTTGACCAGGCCAAACCGGATACCCTGGTTTGGAGAAGTGAGCTGGCTTTTAATGAGCCCTATGTTGAATACTATTTCCGTCACCCTTCCTATAATTATTACCCTGTAATTGGTGTAAACTGGAGACAGGCCAATGATTATTGTATCTGGCGCACAGACCGTGTGAATGAGTTAACACTGATTAAAAGAGGTTTCCTTGATAAAAAGAACCAGATTAAGAAAGAACTGAATGGTGCCGGACAGGATAATTTCAATAGCCGTGCCTATATCATGGGTGAATACCAGGCTACTCCGGGTAAGGAAGCCACTTCCAAAAGCAATCCTTTGAAAGATGCACAGGGAAGACCGAGAACCCAGGTAAAATTTGAAGATGGAATTCTATTTGGAGATTATCGTCTGCCAACAGAAGCAGAATGGGAATATGCCGCTTATGGATATATCATGCAGAACCCACAACGTAAACAAAAAGGATCTGCCAATCGTGGAGAAGAAGTGATCTCCAACAAACAAATTTACGCCTGGAAAAATGATGGATTTGATAACCTGAGATATACCAAGAAAAGTGCGTTTCAGGGAGCTTTCCTGGCCAACTTTAAACGTGGAGCGGGTGATAATATGGGAGTTGCCGGAGGATTGAATGATAATTCAGCCATACCAGCCGAAGTAGTTTCCTTTATTCCAAACGGATTTGGTATTTATAATATGAGTGGTAATGTAAGTGAGTGGGTACAGGATGTTTATCGCCCGATTACCAATGCAGGAAGTGATGATTTCAATCCATTCCGTGGTAACGTATTTAAGCAGGTGGATATGTCCGGAGGGGCAGGTAACCTGAGAGATGATAAAGGTCGTATCAAAATGGTCCCTGAATCAGATTCAGCCACCCGTAATCGCAGAAATTACCAGAAAGCCTATGCTGTCAATTATCTGGATGGCGATTCCACCAATAATGCATTGTATAACTATGGTATCACCACTTTGATCTCAGATAAATCAAGGGTATACAAAGGCGGTAGCTGGAATGACAGAGCTTATTGGTTAAGTCCAGGCACTCGTCGTTTTCTTGAAGAGGACCTCAGCACCAATACCATTGGTTTCCGTTGCGCCATGACACACTATGGTTCACCAGAAACCACATCAAAAAAATCAAAGACAGGCGAATTTTTCCCCGCCCGACGTAATAACAGATAAGGAAAAGGTAGATACAGTAAAAAAAGCCATCCTCGTAGAGGGTGGTTTTTTTATGTTTGTTGGGAATGCTATTAGCTAGTTGGCCATTGGCTGTTAGCGGTTAGTTATTGGCTAGTTGGCTATTGGACATTGGTTGTAGCTTAGTTTGTCAATTATTGAAAATATTTCCTTCTACTAAAAACAAAATCAAGCCAAAGGCCAATAGCCAACAACCTAAAACCCCCACAGCCAATTAGCCAAAGCCACTCTTTTTATGAATTCTACCTTTTTTTTATTACTTTTTGTTATCTAGAAAACCTCAACCTTAGAATATTTTCTCCTGTTGATTATAAAACAGCCGCTCTTTATAATTTAATCTGCACTATGCGGGATTTTAGAAAATTAGAGATCTGGGGGCAATCATTGGCCTTTGTAAAAACAATTTATGAGCTAACCTCAACATTTCCAGCACAGGAAAGGTATGGTCTTATTTCACAGATGAATCGTTCGGCAGTCTCGATTCCTTCAAATATAGCAGAAGGTTGTAGCAGGAATAGTGTAAAGGATTTCTCCCGATTCCTGGAATTTGCTATTGGATCATCTTTTGAACTGGAAACACAAATAGAAATAGGTGTAAGTATTCACTATATCAGTAAAGACCAATATACTATCCTAATTCAGAAACTTCATATTTTACAAAGGCGGATTAATTTGCTGAGAGAAAGATTGAAAAATTAGGTGCTGGCGGCTCGCTATTTGTAGTTGGCTATTAGCTATTGGCTAGTAGTCGCTGTTAATGATAGTTCGTTTTGAAAATCATTTTTTTTAATAGATCATATATATGATTTAATACTTACTATTTTTGCAAACGAAAATTAATACCAAAAGCCAAAAGCCAAAAGCCAAAAGCCAAAAGCCAAAAGCCAAAAGCCAAAAGCCAAAAGCCAAAAGAATGACCATCCCTGAATTATATAATTTATTCAAAAAGTATCCCTCTATACAAACCGATACCCGGAAATTAAAACAAGGAGATCTTTTTTTCGCATTGAAAGGACCTAATTTTAATGGGAATCTATTTGCTATTCAGGCTTTGAAAGAAGGGGCTTCATATGTAATTGTAGATGAAGAAATCAATTCCTCAGATGAAAGAATTCTTCGCTTTGATGACGCATTATCAACTTTACAGGAATTAGCCAAATATCATCGCGAACAATTTCAAATTCCTATCATTGCTATCACAGGAAGTAACGGAAAAACCAC
This sequence comes from uncultured Bacteroidota bacterium, assembly GCA_903926855.1. Taxonomy (GTDB): domain Bacteria; phylum Bacteroidota; class Bacteroidia; order Chitinophagales; family Chitinophagaceae; genus Sediminibacterium. Next base: position 14,046 of record CAIYKV010000009.1, read on the forward strand.
CAGCAAAGAACTGATTGCTGCAGTACTCTCATCACATTTTAAAACATACACAACGGTTGGAAACCTGAATAACCATATTGGTGTTCCTCTAACCTTATTAAGTATTGGCAAGGATGCAGAAATGGCAGTGATTGAAATGGGAGCCAATCACCAGAAAGAAATTGAAAGTTATTGCCGGTATACAGAACCAACACATGGATTGATTACCAATTGCGGCAAAGCACACTTAGAAGGGTTTGGCGGAATAGAAGGTGTTAGAAAAGGGAAAGGAGAACTTTATGATTTTTTAAGTACCCATAACGGAACCGCTTTTGTTTACGCAGATTATGATTACCTGCAAACCATGAGTGCAAGGGTACCACATATTGTGAAGTATGGACAATCAGAAGGTTTGATTCAAGGTAAAGTACTTTCAAATGAACCCTTTCTGGAAGTGGCTATTACATCCGGGATATCGCCTGTAACCATTCGTACACAATTAGTGGGTGATTATAATTTGCCGAATATTCTATCTGCCGTATTGATAGGAAAATATTTTCATGTGCCTGAAGAAAAAATAATTACAGCAATAGAAGCATATACACCCTCTAATAGTCGCTCACAGCTGTTGAAGAAAGGGAGCAATACTTTTATACTGGATGCCTATAATGCCAACCCCACCAGTATGCGGGCAGCCATTGAAAATTTTGCCAATATTCAATCCGACCATAAAATATTATTATTAGGTGGCATGATGGAACTGGGTAAGGATAGTGTCGAAGAACATATGGCATTGATAGAACTGATTCGAAAATATCAGTGGGAGCAGGTGGTTTTAGTGGGTGGGGATTTTGGAAAAATTGCGCATGGCTATCAATTTTTCGACAATGCAAAAGAAGCCGGAGAATGGTTTAACAGCCAGAGGTTTGAAAATACTTATTTCCTGATCAAAGGATCAAGAAGTATGCAAATGGAGAAGATTCTTAGTTAAACTTCTTTTCCATTGTTTAACATAATAAAATAAGGATATACTTGCCTTTCTCTGGTATTGAGTCCAGGCACCTAATTAATTTCATTTCCACTTTGCGTTCTTTGCGGTTCGTTGCGTCCTTTGCGTTACAGCTTTTAAACTTATCATTAAAGCAGTAATGCAAAGGACGCAATGTATTCGCAAAAAACGCAATGAAAGAAGCTGGTTACCGTATTTTTAATCTATAAATCTCTACATCCCTATTGATTAAAAGAGTACCTCCCCGCATTTAGAAATGAATAAGTACCTTGCAGTTCCAACAACTCCTCTTTTATGCCGGAATCCAGAAAAAAGAAAAGATTTTATCTACTGAGCACTTTAACCAATCGTTGTCCGCGTTGCAGAGAGGGGA
>CAIYKV010000010.1 GCA_903926855.1 uncultured Bacteroidota bacterium
ATATGCTTTTCTAATCAATACCTTATTATTTTTCATTACAAGTACTGAACCTGTAAAACCTTTAATCTGGTTTTCTGCCTGCATATATTTTTCCAGTAATTCCGTATAATTTTTCTGTGCCATTAGTGAGATGGGGAACAGCATGAGGGTTAGGATCTTTTTCATAATGGTTACATGGTTTAATGGTTATATGGCAATTTTATCAGGGTAAATTAGTTTCTTATTCCAGTCCGGGGTGATATGTTTTTTCAGCATGTTTTAATACATCTGCCTTATAAAACAAGACTTCTTTAAACTGTCCCTTACTATACATCAAGGCCTGATCACCAAAATGTACCGAATTTTCATCACCGCTTTCCCCACCTGCTAATAAAGATTTCGCTTTTACAATTTTTCCAAATTCAATCGCACAGATAAAACTATTCCCGTTATAGCCATATCTTTTTTGGGTGCCAGTAAAACTTCTGCTTACAAATGAGGGTAAACAACCCCAGGTAGAAGCGGCAAAACCAACCGGAATACTTGGTTTTGAATCATCAAATTTTTCAGTAAGGTTTCCACTTAATCTTTGGTATCGATTAATCTCTCCCCAGGCAATTTGCCAGCTGCCATACTTTTTGGTAAGATCGTTTAAGGTAGTAATCAATGGGTCCAATAAATTTGGCCAGGCAGCATTTGTAGCAAAGCGCCAGGTTTTCTCTACCTGATCTGTCTTATCATTTTCTCCGGTAGGTCTTTGAATGATAGGCCATAATTTTTGTGCCCACTCAATAGCCAGTGTTGTGGCTACTGAAGTTTCTGAGGAATTGCGATTCCAGTTGGATAGTATTTGTATCGGCGCTTGCAATACCTGGTAAGCTGCATTTGTTTTATTGTTTTCATATGCTTTTAATAGTGCCGGAATCAACGCGTCAAAAGCAGCCAGATGTGTATTATAGCCTGAGGCAATTACTTTATCGATGGTAAATTGATCGGTACTGTATAATATTTTCGCTGCATTTACACCTCTGAAATTATCTCCGTTAGGTGCCATATAAGCCGGAAAATTTTCTTTTTTTGGGCTGCTTGCTCCAGATACCGTAAAAGGTGTTGAGTTGCAGTTTTGTATCCAGCCTGTTGCGGGATTATGAACCTGAATTAATTCATCCAATGAATGTAATCCTTTCCATTCTGTGGCACTGGTAGACCCATCTACCGGTTTGCTCCAATTGAGTTGCGGGTCTCGTTTTGGCATAAAATTTCCATGCCAGTAGGCTATATTCCCTTGATCATCCGCATACACTGTATTGTTAGAAGTATTGGCCAGAAGTTCCATTGTTTTTTTGAATGCTTCATACCCATTTGCCTTAGTGCGTTGCCAGGATTGTATCAAGCCTTTACTATCCCGGTTATTGGCTTTCACTGAAATCCATTGTCCATTGCGTTTGGCCATCACAGGTCCATGATGCGTATAATAAGTGGTAATCTTTTTGGTTAACAAACTGCCATTGGAAAGATAGTTAATACTGATCTGTTTCTCTTTTACCAGTTTCAGCTCTTTATCATATTCATAAAAAAGCGCGCCATTTTTTTTGCTTACTTTTTCGATGTAGGCATCAGCCACATCACTATAACTGGAGGTATGCATCCAGCCACAATGTTCATTGAAACCCTGGTATACAAAAAACTGTCCCCAGGTTACGGCACCATATGCATGCAGTCCTTCTTCACTTTCCATGGCTACTTCCGGTCTGAAATAAAATGTAACATGCGGATTAATATACAGAATCGCATTGCCTGAAGCGGTTTTGGAAGGCGCAATCGCAAATCCATTTGAGCCACCGGGCAAAGGGTCGAAATCTTTAGGTGTCAGTAAAGCGGTAGCGCCAGGATCACCTGAGTAAAAATTCTTTAATTCTCCAACAGTTATATCTGCAATATCTATGGCGCCAATACTTCCATCGGTCCATAGCATTGGGTACCAAGGCTGAAAACGGTTTAGTAAAGCGGGTTTTACAGCAGGATGTTTGTATAGATAATAATTAATACCATCTGCATACGCATTTAGCAATTGTTGTAACCAGTCTGGTGCCTGCTGGTAATCTTTGATTGCATCAGCAGAATCGATTACCATCCGAATCAGGAGGTCGTTATACAATTCTGACTCACCATATACTTCAGATTTTCTTCCCAGCTTCTCGATATAATTCATCTCCACCCTTTTAAAATCATCCTCACATTGCGCATATAATAATCCGAAAACCGCATCAGCATCTTTTTTTCCATAAATATGTGGAATACCCCATTTATCACGGATAATAGTTACCTGATTGGCCTCCTGCTGCCATCGGGCAATTTCTTTTTTGTTGAATCCTTGTGCAGAAAGCATGCAGGGAAAGCCTAGTATAAAAATATAAACAGCGATTTTCTGCCAACAGAAAAATGAGTTCCTCATAAACAATTTATTTCAAATATTTTTTAATTCTGAAACATGCGAACAAAATAATCAGCAACTGCTCCATATACTTTAACGGCATTATTCCAGTTCATCCAGTGGTGTGTATCATCAACAATCATGAGGGTTTCAAAAGGCACCCCTTTTTTTTCAAGTCGATTAATCAGATCCACACTCTGGTTAAAACGAACATTCCGGTCATCATCGGCATGTATAATCAGTACAGGAGATTTCCATGTATTGATAGAAGATACTGGCGATGATTGCCAGGCCGTTTTCAAAGCTTTATCATAATCCGGTGCCTTTTCATATTTATAATTGGTAGTAACCAGTGAGGCCTGTGCTGTCCAGTCGTGTACTCCATGAATATCTACACCGGCAGCAAATAATTTTGAGTCTCTGGATAGTGCCATAGCAGTCAGGTAACCACCATAAGAACCACCATAGATGCCAATTTTTGTACTATCTACAAACTTCTGTTTTGCCAGCCATAAACCTGCTGCTTTGATATCCTGATATTCGGCAGCACCGAAAGCGCCTCCTTTTGCAGGTTGATGGAATTCATAGCCATACCCAATGCCCAAACGATAGTTAACAGATAGCACCACAAATCCCAAACTTGCCAGGTATTGATTAGAAGCGTAGGCATTTGAATAATAATCAGAATAATTCCAACCCAATAACATTTGCCGGGGTGGTCCACCATGCACATACACGATAGCGGGTTTTTTACCAGCACCTTGTGCAGGCATAAATAGTTGGGCATGAACAGTTACTCCATCTGCTGCTTTGAAAATCACTTGCGTAGGTGTCACTAATTTATCCTTTGGAAAAGTAGTAGGTACCAGATTGGCAGCTATCAAATGAATGGTTCTATCATCCGTTAAGGATTGATAGGCGGGCAAAGGGGATTGTTGCGGGGTAGCACTGATAAAAGCTACTGTATTATTATTGTTCGTTAAAACAGGTGTCCATTCTAACCCGTTTCCAGGTGTTAACACTTCCATATCTGCTTTGCTAACACTTACTTTAACGGCATGTCTTCTTTCTATATCCAGCGCATCAGGTCCTGCATTTGCACTAAAACTGAGAAATTTTTTATCTGCACTGAGAACGATATGCTCACACATAAAATTTCCTGGTGTTAGCAAGGTCTCTTTGCCACCTTTGGCATCAATCGAATAAAGGTGTGGCCACCCATCCTGGTAAGAAAGAAATATAATCTTATTATCTGCGGCCCAATGCAGGTTAGTGCCTCCATGCGTAGTGGGAACGGAGCCACGTAAAGTATTGGGGGCTTTCCAAAGAAGCCGGTTTTGGTTATTGTTTACATCCGCTATATAAATACTCCAGGGAATATGTTTTCTGCTCATCAAAGAATCGGGGGCACCACCTGCGCCAGATCTTCGGACAAATACAATTTGTGATCCATCCAATGACCAATGCGGTGAATTATCACGATAGAAAGATGCGGCGATCCATTTGATGGCTGTGTTTTCATTCGTGTAAATACCAATAATGGAATGATCGCCTCGGTTGGCTACAAATAATAAGGAGTTTCCGGAAGGGCTCCATTCTAGGGAGCTTACTGTGCCTTTTGTTGTAAACAAGGTTTTTGCTACAGATGAACCATCAATTGGTGCTACCCATACCTGACCGGATTTAATAAGAACAACGGATTTACTGTCATTCGAAATTTCTGGTGCATCACCTTCGGATAAATATTTTAACTCCCCACCTGCAAAAGGAATACTGGCTACCTGCACTTTAAATGGGGTTGGCTCACTGGCAGCATTTAATGGAAGCCCGCCATCATAATTGGCACCATGATCACCACCACGAACAAAGACCACCCATTTTCCATCATCTGAAATATGGATACTGGTAATTTCCTGACCATCGTTTCGACTGTAAGCTGTTAGCTTTCTGGGTATAAAAGAAGGGCCTTCCGCTACATAAACATTTCTAACCCCCTGTTCATCCATAGCCCATGCTATTTGTGAGCCTTTCGCAGCCGAAACTAACTCAGTAGGGAATGGATAATTTTTATAAGAGGATAATGAAGTGTTTTGCGCAATCAATTGAAACGGAAACAAGAATAGCAGTAGTAGTTTTCTCATAATTTCTTTTGTTTGGTATTTTATTAGTCAGGCATTTAGTATCCGGTATTGTTGGTTGTCGAAATTATTTATCATCGTAAACTCCACTGCGAAGCCTCTGCTCCTTTGCGGGTCTGCGGTAAAAAAATATTCATCAAAGAGAAAAAGAATCCAATTAGCGAAAATTCATTTTTCATTTGCTTTCAATACCCGCAAAACATTACCCCCTAATATTTTAGTAATATCCTTTTTACTATACCCTTTTTCTAACAGTGCTTTTGTAATCAGCGGATAGCTGGTTACATCATTCAAAGATTGCGGAGATGAAGTAATACCGTCGAAATCCGAGCCAATACCCACATGATCTACCCCGGCCAGAGAAACAATATAATCGAGATGTGCAAGCAAACTACTTAAGGCAGGCCTGATGGCTTCTGTTTCTACAGCATATTTGTCAGTTAGCATACTTAGTGCATATTCCTGTTGAATACCTGCTTTTTTTAAAGAATCCAATTCCTTTGCATGGGCAACTGCAAAATGAATTTCCTTCTGGTGAAAATTACTATCCACAAAGCCGGAATAAAAATTTAAATCAATAACACCCCCATTCTTAGCCACTGCCTTAATCTGTTCATCTTTAAGATTCCGGAAAGCCGGACATAAGGCATACGCATTACTATGAGAAACAATTACTGGTTTAGTAGTGGTATGAATGGCATCCCAGAATGTTTGTTCACCTACATGCGATAAATCTACCATGATACCCAATTCATTCATTCTTTTGATCACTTCTTTTCCAAAATCAGTCAGGCCTTTATGTGCCAAGTCTTTTTTAGAGGTTTCATCCATGGCAGAACTGGCCCAGGAAGTTGAGTTGTTCCAGGTAAGTGTCATGTACCTGGCACCTCTGGCGTATAATTTATTCAGGTTATCAAGATTGTCCTCGATCATATGTCCACCTTCCACTCCAGCCATTGCCGCTAATTTTTTTTGTCGGATAGCTTTTCTTAACTGGGCAAATGTTCTGGTCATAACAATCTTATCAGGGTTACGACTGATAACTGCATCCAGCGTATCCAGCTCGCGATTGGCCCAGGCATAAGGGTTTAATTTGTTTCCATCACACCAGATAGAAAATAGCTGTACATCCACACCTCCTTCCTTAAATCGGATCAGGTCGGATTGTGTTTTTCCTTTCAAGTCATCATCCATACTTACTTTTTTTTCTATACAGGCTGTGAGTATATCGTTATGAGAATCTACCAGTATGGCTTTTGAATGGATTTTCTGATAATTCTGAGCCTGCACACATATAGGCAGTAAAAAGATGCATAATTTTTTTAGCATGTGATACTTGTTATTGGAGAATGAGTGATTGAATAGTTTGTATGATATTCTCAAATTGTGCGGATGCATTATTGCAAAGCACAATCAAGGTTTTCTTTTTATCAATAAACCGGATGATTTCTGTTTTATATCCCGGGTTATCCCCGGTATGGTATACTATTTTCCCATTGACTTGTGTTACCGGAAGCACCCAGCCAAAACCATAGTTAGAACCAGTTCCGTTTTTTAATTTCATGGGTATAAAAGCTTCGGCAAGGGTTTGCTGGCTGATTAGCTTATCTGTATATAAAGCCTGGTCCCATTTTAAAAGGTCTTCCGCCGTAGAACTGATTCGACCAGGACCTTTTCGGTTACCCAGCCAGATAGTATAGTTTGAGGAAGGAAAAGAATCCGCTCGTATAAAAGCATTTTTTTCGGGTACATAAATATGCCCGATGGCAAAATGAGTAATCGCGGCTTTTTCAGCCAGGCTTCGAATATCTGTATGGTTCATTTTCAGCTTGCTAAAAATTTTATCGCGACAAAGGCTGATAAAATCTGTTCCGGAAGCTTTTTCGGCAATACTGGCCAGTAATACATAGCCGGTGTTGCTATAGGCGTATTGGATGCCGGGTTCAAAAAGAGCTGGAGGGTGGTATTGATTGAGGTAAGCCAGGATATCTTCATTGCCGGCTACTTTTGATTTATCCCAATGCTGGTCCATGATTGCCTGGTAATCGGGTAAACCACTGGTATGTGTTAACAGGTTTCTGATGGTGATTCCCTTGTAAGGAATGCTGAGGTATTTGTCAATCAACTCATCATATTGCAATAAACCTTGCTCTTTTAGCATCATGATAATCATTGCTGTAAACTGTTTGCTTACAGAGGCCATTTCAAAGAGATCCATTTTTTGTAATGGAAGCAGTTTGTCAAATTCCCGATAACCAAATGCTTTTTCATAATGGATATGTCCATTCTCTGCTATCAAAATTACTCCGCTGAACAGATCTTTATTGGACAAAGAAACGATTAAAGAATCTATGCTTGAGTAGTTTGATTTTTGTGCTGTTGCATCAATACCTGCAATGAACAGAAATAGGAAAGCATATATTTTCATGAATTACATTTTCAAACGTAAAGTGGTACCGCCCCGGATACCTGTATGTTTTCCATTTTCCACGGTTAGTTGTCCATTTACCAACACATATTGAAATCCTACTGAATACTGATGTGGATTATCATAGGTTGATCTGTCTCCCACTTTCTGTTCATCAAATATTACGATATCTGCCGCATATCCTTCTTTTAGAATGCCTCTGTTCTTCAACTGAAATTTCTGCGCAGGAAGGGAAGTCATTCTGCGAATGGCTTCTTCCAGTGAAATCAGCTTTTCCTCTCGAACGTATTTTCCCAGTACCCTTGCATTCGTTCCATATCCGCGTGGATGTGGATTTCCAGATTTAAATACCCGGATACTTGCATCACTGGCAAACATATTGAATGGGTATTGCATAATGGCCCTTACATCAGCTTCCCCCATTCCATGAAATACCATACCTGCGCCTCCCTGTTCCATCATTTCCAGAATCGTTTCGGCTTCCTGACGGGATGTATGTTTTCTTCCTTTACTCAGATTGACTTCTTCAATGCTTTTCCCGTTCAAAGTGCTGTCGGCACCATATGAAGCCACAACCGGATAGCTGAAATGGCTGAGTTTTCTTTTTTTCAGTCTTTGCAGCATGAAGCTGATGACTTCTTTTCTGATCTCGTGGTTGGCCAGTCTAAATTTAATCGAATCCTGTCCATCTGCCAAAACCCAGTCGGGTAATAAGGTGCTCAGCGAAGTACTGCTGGCAGTATACGGATATTGATCAATCGTTACATCCAATCCCTCTTCTCTTGCTTTCCTGATCATCGGTATCGTTTCTTTGCTTCTGCCCCAGTTTTGTTGACCACTCAATTTAAAATGTGAGATTTCAACCGGCATCTTAGCTTCCCGACCTATATGTAATGCTTCTTCGATGGCTTGTGTTACACTATCTCCTTCATTCCTGATATGACTGGCATACACCCCTCCAAATGAGGCAGCTACTTTTGCCAGTCTCACCACTTCTTCTGTTTTAGAATAGGTGCCGGGAATATAAATAAGTCCGGTAGAAAACCCTACTGCCCCATCTCTCATTGCCTGTTCTACTACCGATTCCATTTTCTTCATTTCTTCATCATTCGGGTCACGATTGGCTGAGCCCATTATGGCTTTACGCACATCATTATGACCAATTAAGGAAGCAACATTAATAGAAAGGGTAAGACTATCCAATATCCTGAAATACCTTCCGATATTTACTTGGGATAAACCACAATTTCCGGTAACTACTGTAGTTACTCCATCATAAATAAAATTATCGGCTGTCGGATTTCTCTTTTCTTCTCCTTCAATATGGGTATGCACATCAATAAATCCGGGTGCTACAATTAAACCGGTAGCGTCAATTATTTTGGGAGCCGTCCATTTGCTTAGTTTGCCAATCGCCAGAATTTTACCATTTTGAATGGCCAGGTCTCCATACACCCAGCTATTGCCTGTTCCATCGAGGATTTTACCATTTTTAATCAATACATCTGCCTGTTGGGCACTGGTTCTTAAGAAAAACAGAAAAAAAAGAGTGTAAACTGGTCGCATAATGGGGCTTGTATCTCATGAAATTAACTAATCTCTTTTTAGTATGTGCGCTTCCCCGGTAAAACAGTAATTTTGCCATCCTTAAAAAAAGTGGATATGCTGAATAAGCTGGATGCAATAAAAGCCCGGTTTCAACAAGTGGGTGTGGCACTGACCAATCCTGAGATCATTAATAACCAGAAGGAATTTGGTGCTTATAGCAAGGAATACCGTGCTCTGGAAAAGATTATGGTGCCCTATGAAGAATTCCGGAAAGTGCTGGCAGATTATGATTTTGCAAAAGAGGCCCAAAGCGGCAGCGACGAAGAAATGCGTGAACTGGCCAAAATGGAATTACCGGAACTGGAATTGAAAAAAGATGCCCTTGAAAAAGAGCTTACCAAACTACTGATACCAAAAGACCCGCAGGATGATAAGAATGCCATTTTGGAAATACGTGCCGGAACCGGGGGGGATGAAGCCAGTCTTTTTGCTGGGGATTTGTTGGGAATGTATTTACGTTACTGTTCCAGAAAAGGCTGGAAAACAGCGATTGTGAGCGAAAGTGAAGGAACGGTTGGCGGATATAAAGAAGTTGTGGTGGAGGTAACCGGCGAAGATGTTTATGGTACTTTGAAATTTGAAAGTGGCGTGCATCGTGTTCAACGGGTACCGAATACAGAAACACAGGGTCGGGTGCATACCTCTGCAGCCACAGTAGCAGTAATGCCTGAAGCAGAAGAAGTGGATTTTGAGTTGAAAGAGAGTGATGTAAAAATGGAGACAGCAAGAAGTGGGGGCGCTGGCGGACAAAACGTGAATAAAGTAGAGACCAAAGTATTCTTAACACATATACCTACGGGAGTTGTGGTGGTTTGTCAGACTGAGCGATCACAGTTGGGTAACCGGGAGAAAGCCATGACTATGCTGCGGACAAAATTGTATGAAGAACAGGTACGCAAGCAGGAGGAGGAAATAGCGGGCAGACGAAAAACACTCGTGAGCACCGGAGACAGAAGTGCTAAAATCAGAACCTATAACTGGCCACAGGGTCGGGTAACAGACCACCGAATAGGACTTACCTCTTATAATCTGGATTCAGTGATCAATGGAGATATTGATGAATTTATTGAAGCACTGCAAATGGCAGAAAATGCGGAGAAAATGGTGAATCAGTAAAAGCTTAGTTGCTTTTTACTTTTTCTTCGGCTTCTTTAATCTTTAGCTCCCAATCCCAGGCGGTTTTCATCATATCCTTAATGCCGTATTTGATTTTCCAGCCCAGACGGTTAACTGCTTCGTTGTTGTTTGCATAAATAGCTATTACATCACCCGGGCGGCGTGGGCCTATTTCATAATTCAGTTTTACACCACTTACTTCTTCAAAAGTGTGAATGGCTTCTAAAACACTGATGCCATTACCGGTTCCCAGATTAAATACATCGCAGGGGCTTTGGTTTTCATTGTTTATGAGGTATTGCAAGGCAAGCGTATGTGCATTGGCAATATCAGATACGTGGATATAATCTCTTACACAACTGCCATCTCTAGTTGGATAATCGTTTCCATGAACCAGCATTTTAGGTAGTTTCCCAATGGCTGTTTGTGTGATAGCAGGAACCAGGTTTTGTGGTTTGCCAACGGGTACCTCACCAATTAAACCCGAAGGGTGTGCACCAACCGGATTAAAATAACGAAGTAAAATAGCAGAGCGGATACCATCGATTTTTGTAAAATCTCTTAATATCTCTTCACCCATCTGTTTGGTAGCACCATAAGGAGATTCTGCTTTTTTGGTAGGGGATAATTCAGTTACCGGAATACTATCCGGATTGCCATATACAGTGCAGGAAGATGAAAAAACAAAATAGGGGATATCAAATTCCTGTACACATTTTAGCAGGTTAATCAGTCCAAACATATTATTCTCATAATACCGCAATGGCTCGGCAACAGATTCACCAACTGCTTTATAGGCGGCAAAATGGATGATGCCGGTGATATCTTCATTTTCCTGAAAAACAGCCCTGGTTTCGTCGAAATTTTTCAGGTCAACTTTATAGTTTTTTATCTTCTTTCCAGTGATCTGTTCAATGCCATTAACGGCATAGGAAGTAGAACGAGAATTATCATCGATAGAAATAACGGAGTACCCGTTCTCAAGTAGGTCGATAATGGTGTGCGAACCAATATAGCCGCAGCCTCCGGTTACAAGAATCTTAGCCATAGTAAAAAAATGTACTGCAAGATAAATTGATATATCCGATAAATACCATCAATGGGTATAGATCAGATAAATAATTTTAATGCATAATAAACAAGAGCGGCAAGTATGGCAGAGATAGGAATGGTTAAAATCCATGCCCAAAGAAGATTTACTGTTACCCCCCATCTTACCGCGCTTAATCTTTTGGTAGCGCCTACGCCAATAATCGATCCGGTAATGGTATGTGTGGTAGAAACGGGTATTTTAAAGTGTTCTGTCAGGAATAGAGTGATGGCACCCGCCGTTTCAGCGGCTACACCTTCTAGTGGGGTTACTTTGGTAATGCGTGTACCCATAGTTTTTACAATCTTCCATCCACCACTCATTGTTCCCAGGCCAATACAGAGAAAACTGGTAAACGGTACCCAGCTATAATCTTCCACAAATTGATTAAAACTCAAATGATTACCCTTAGTGCCTTCATAATAAATTACAGCAGCACCTACCAAACCCATTACTTTCTGTGCATCATTACTACCGTGACCCAGACTGAAAGCGGCTGAAGAGACCAACTGTAATCTTTTAAACCAGTTTTCTGCTTTATAGGGGTTCGATCTTTTGCAGATGTGCACGATTAATATCGTAATAAAAAACGCGATGATCATTCCAATCAGCGGAGCCAAAAAGATAAATAAGAAAGTAGGGATTACTTTGGCATAATTGATCACATCAACACCCGCTGTATTAAATCCATGGGCATGGGCTAATGCTGCTCCAACAAATCCACCCATTAATGTATGGGATGAACTGGAGGGTATTCCAAACCACCAGGTGGTGAGGTTCCAGATGATAGCCGCAATAATGCCGGCTAAAATCACATGCAGGGTAATAAATTCAGAGTGAACCCATTTGGCTACCGTATTGCCAATCCCAAAATCCTTGAAAATATATTTTGCAATAAAGAATGCGAGAAAATTAAAAAATGCAGCCCATAATACCGCTTGAAATGGCGTGAGTACTTTTGTAGAAACAATGGTTGCAATGGAATTGGCAGCATCATGGAAGCCATTGATATAATCGAAGATGAAAGCCAGAACGATGATGACAATTAGTAAGGTGAGCATAAGGATAATTAGTAATTAATAATTAACAATTAACAATTAGGCATATTTTATCAGCGGGTTTAATTGCTAATTGCTAATTAATAAACTATGCGTATTTGATGATTATGGATTCAATCACATTGGCTGCGTCCTCACACTTATCCGTAACAATTTCCATTACCTGGTAAATTTCTCTTTTCTTGATTACTTCCTTAAAATCATTTTCCTGCTGAAAAAGCATTTCAATACTCATATCAAAAACATCATCTGCCTGGTTTTCAATGCTGTTTACCTTAACCATCGCTTCGGTCATTTCTCGAAGGTTTTTCATATCCCTTAGTCCCATTACTGCTTTCTTAATCTCAATCGAACCCTGTAAAATCAGATCGGCCATTTTCTGGATGCCGGTATCATTTGGGTTTACGCTGTAAAAATTAATCTTTTTAGAAGAAGCATAGATATAATCGCAGATATCATCAAGGGCAGTTGCCAGATAGTGAATATCCTCGCGATCGAAAGGTGTAATGAAATTTCTGCCGAGTTCTGTAAAAATGCGATGGGTATTATCATCATTTTTATGCTCCAGATCCTCAATCTGAGCCAATATAGAAGCCCGTTTATTGTTATCAGCCTCGCTCACCATTTCTTTGAGTTTGATACCCATTTCGTGAACTTTTTCGGCTACATCTTCAAATAGTTCATAGAAAACTTTGTTCTTTGGCATGAAAAAGCGACCGAAGTTGTTGATACCCATACAATAAAATTTACGCAAAATTAGGGTTATGGGTTGGATAGCACCCCGAGAAGAAATAATTAACGATTAGATAATATTGGACAATTGCCGTTTTCAGTATAAATGCAATTAATTAATGTTTTGATTGCATTTACTTCATTATTTCTTAATGTGTAATACCCAATTTTACAACCTGTTCATAAAATTGGTAGCATTTTTCTCATGTAATTGCCCCGATCTCTATTGGGGCTTTTTCTTTTAGTCTTTTTTGGTATCCAGGGTAAATCCAATGGTAGTACCCACATCCAGCTTACTTCTTACGTGCATGGTTTGTCCATGGGCCTCAATGATATGCTTACAAATGGCCAATCCCAGCCCGGTTCCCCCTATATCCCGGCTACGTCCCCTGTCGGTACGGTAAAATCTTTCAAAAATCCTGTGGAGATGTTCTTCTGAGATTCCGATACCATCATCACTAAATTCAATCAGTACATGTTTTCCGTCGGTTGTATAAATACTGGCAACAATACTCCCGTCATATTTGCCATATTTCGTAGCATTTTCCAGCAAATTGATAATTACCTGTCGTATTTTTTCCTTGTCGGCAAAAACAGTCACGGGCGACTCGCAGCCTTTTTTGATACTGCATTTGATATTTCTGGCGGCTGTTTTAATAGAAAGGGTTTCATAGGTTTCCCGGATAATATCCTGGATTACAAAATTCTCTTTATACAAGGGTTGTTCACCGCTTTCTAATCTCGAAATCTCATCCAGATCCTCCACCAGGTTTACCATTCTGTCTACATTGCGGGCGGCATTTTCCAGAAAGCGTTTGCTGACTTCCGGACTATCGATCGCTCCGTTTAGTAAAGTGTCTACATATCCCTGGATAGCAAAAATGGGTGTTTTGAATTCATGTGCCAGATTTTGGAGAAATTCTTTGCGATATGCTTCATTGGTTTTCAGCAATTCTATCTCGGCTTTTCTTTGTTCAGCCCATTGCTCCACATCTTCTCTTACTTCGTCGATCCCTTTTTGGGGTAAAATATATTTATAATAGGTTTCTTCTCTTTTTGTGGCTTTGGTCTGGTAAATAAACTTATAGATCAGTTTGATTTTCCTGTAGATAAAGGATTCCAGCACAAAACGGATCAGAAAATAACTCCCAATAAAAGTAATTACTAATGATACCAGGGCAATGATCCAATCTGGTCTGAGTATCCAGATGCCCAAAGAAATGGGTACAGACAAAATGATTGCCGTAAATGCAGATAACTGCTGGGGGGAAAGATTTTTGGTTTTAAACATGCGGGATAATCAGTTGTAACAGGCCATAAAACTATTTGCGGCCGATAACAGCAGCAATTTAGTTTTTATACAGCAACTTAACTAAGAAAACAGGCTATCAGGCTTCAAATTTATAACCCACCCCTTTTACAGTAGTAATGCAGTCAACTCCCAGTTTTTGCCTGACTTTTCTGATATGTACATCAATTGTGCGGTCGCCAACAATTACATCATTTCCCCAAACCTGCGAAAGGATCTCGTTGCGTAAAAATACCCGACCCGGACGTGAAGCGAGGAGGTAAAGCAATTCAAATTCTTTTTTGGCAAGAATCACTTCAAGATCGTTGATGGTAACGAGAAATTTAACAGGGTCAATATTGATATTTCCAACCTGAATGCTTTTTCCGGTTTCTTTATTATTGATTCTTCTGAAAATAGCATTTACCCTGCTTACCAGTACTTTGGGACTGATAGGTTTGCTCACATAATCATCGGCCCCTGTTTCCAATCCTTTAATTTGCGAAGCTTCATCACTCAGAGCAGTCAGAAAAATGATGAGTGTATCCTGAAAAGCGGGTTGGGAGCGAAGGATTTGACATACTTCCACCCCTGTTTTCTTAGGCATCATAATATCGAGAATAATCAGATCGGGGTGCAGCTGTTTGGCTCTTTCAATAGCTTCATTACCATCTTTGGCGGTATAAATCTCATATCCTTCCTTTCCCAGGTTATAACTAACTATCTCAAGAATATCCGGTTCATCGTCTGCAATCAAAATCTTCTTTGGCTTACCTTCCATGTTAACGTAATGTTTACACAAAATTAATTTTAAAGAACCGCAATTCACTCATTTACGCTTATTATGTTATTGTTAACTGAATTCGGGCGAATTCAGCATCTTGGTGATAAATGACGTTATTTTTGCTTACGTTATGAAAATGAAGAAGATATATGTCTTTGTTCTTGGGTTATTCCTTTCATTTACAGTTTTTTCTCAGGAAAAGCCGGTAATACCTGCTATTCGGTTATTACACCATGAATATATTCTGCAATCCCTCGATACGATTACCGGTTTACGAAACAGAGATGGAAGTTTATTTGCCATTACCACTAATAAGGATCTTAATAAAGCAATTGATAGTTCGGTTAGGGCGGTCGTAAACCGTATGCGCAATGAAATTGAACTGAATGCTAAGCTGGATGAAAATGCCCGTTTCAGATGGTTACGAGGTATCAATGAGATGTTGTCTGGTTTTATCAGAGCCTATCGGATGAGAACGATAACCGCAACCCAATTACCCTCATTGGTAAAAGCGTATGCAGATGCCATGTATGCAGACTGGAAAGGAGAATCTTTCCTGGATATGGTAGCCGACAGTGAACCTGAGGCCGGTAAGATTCTGATTGATAATTATGCTTTAAAAAACAATAAGGGAATCAATGAGGCGAAAGACCTGATTGTGCTGAAATTATGCCAGCGAAAACCTGGTAATGTATTGGCCATTCTTGCGCGATATCCTGAAAGTAAATATGCAGACAGCTTAATCATTATCGCTGCATACCGTAACCAGGAGGAATTATATGCCTACGCGGCAGGGTCCGATGCATTGGGAAAGAGGATTCTGACAATCCAACATCCCCTTGTAAAAATCATTTCAGAATTGGCCAAGAAATCAACCGGTAGAATGTATTTCCCTTTTCTGGATGAGCTGTATCATGGAAAATTAACCATGGATGATATTGCTCCCAAAGTATTGAATGATTCATCATACGCCTATTATAAGCTATTGGTAAAAACAAGGATCCAGTATGTTGAAAGGATGCAACAGGGAGATACGCCTATGGCAGTACAGGCATTAACCAGCAAGCTGAAAGCCAAAGCCATTGAACTATACATTAATGATATCAATGCCCTGCATGATGTAGAAAATGGAAGTATACGATTCAAAAAAATTGATCACCTCAGCCCTGAAGAATTATATTATCTCGCTGTTTTGGGTGAGGAAGAAATGTATACTTCCAGTTTTGTCAATGGGGTGTATCCAAGGATTTTTCAGAGAATGAAAAATCCAAGATCAGATAGTCTGTTTCAGCAATTGCATTATGATTATTATAAAAAATTCATCAAAATCTGTGCCTCATACAATACACTCGATGATCTTTTGGGAAGGATGGAGAATGTGACTGCACAGAAACTGATGCGCAGTTTTGTAAACGGACTGGATAATACCAAAACCCTGGAAGATGCCGTGGATGTTGCCAATTCTTATGCCAGCATTTCTAATCAACCCATACGCAACCTGATACTGGAGGAAGTACAACAAAAATGGAAAGAAAGCAAGCGATTGAATAATGAAAGAGGACAGATTATTTATAACCTGCTGAATATTATTTTTCTTTCCATTGATTCTACTAACCGGATAGATGTATCTGCTACATTGGGCATTAACCCGGTATATAATATGCCCAACCAATTATTGCGGGATACTTCGGGAAGGATTGTGATTCAACAATTTTTTTACGGGGATAAAGGTGGTCCGGTAGTGTTCAATGCCTTTTTGAACCGGTTCACCAATAGTAACTGGAAAATCACCCGAAAACCCAATTGGGTAGAAGTGAGTTCAGTAAAAGGTGCCCCGGTAACTATCTATTCTAATCTTCCTTTAGATGAAACCAGAGAATTGGATGAACGTTCTCAGGATAGTTTGGTTGCCTATCTGTCGGCCAAAGGTCTGCAACCGGTTATTGCCATCCATCGCGGACATAGTTATTCACTTCGCACTACCATTCATAAACTTCCTTATTCAGCTAAACTGGTATTATTGGGCAGTTGCGGCGGCTATCAAAGCCTTAACCAGGTGCTCGAAACCTGTCCGGGTGCCAATATTATCGCTTCCAAACAGGTTGGCAAAGGGGTAATTAACCAGGAACTGATAGATGACATCAGTGAGTTATTACGACAGGGTAAAGACCTTAACTGGCCTTCATTATGGGAAAGCCTGGAATCAAAATTCAGGGGTAGTATCAAAGAAACTTTTGATGACTACGTTCCTCCATACAAGAACTTGGGAGCCATTTTTATCATGGCATATAGTAAGGCAAATACTGAATAAATAGCATACACCCATGAATTACTGTAAAAAGGGGTTATGCTGCTTCTCATAACCAATTGTTGTAGGCATGCCATGCCCAGGGTAAACAATTACATCATCTGGTAAAACGAATAATTGTTCTCTTATGCTCTTCAATAACTGTGCATGGTTTCCACCGGGCAAATCGGTACGGCCGATACTTTCCCGGAAAAGTACATCTCCCCCGATTAATATTTTATGTTTTTCGGAGTAAAAACAGATGCTTGCCGGGGAGTGACCTGGCGTAAAAATAATTTTTAACTCCTCATCATCCAGCAATACACTATCCCCTTCAGCAAGAAAATGAAGCGGTCCTGAGTAATTCTCAAAAGGCAATCCCCACTTTTCCCCCGAAAGTGGGGATAGTTTTAACATTTCAGCCTCCCCGGAATGAATATACAATTCCAGTCCCCAGGTGTCAAATACCCATTTATTCCCGAAAACATGGTCCAAATGACAATGCGTATTCAGCAATTGAACAGGCTCGAGCCCCTTCTCAATGATAAATTTTTTTAACGTTTCCTGTTCAGCACTGAAGTAACATCCGGGATCAATTATAATAGCTTTGTTGTGCTCATTAAAGAGCAGATAGGTATTTTCATGTATCGGGCTGAATGTAAAAAATTTGACCTGGAGCATACGGGTATTTTTGCCGGCTTTTAAACGTAAATGACTAATTTTAAAACACTAAAGTTCGGATATGCAAGTGAATCGAATCGTAAGGTGGACAGTTTTTATTGTTTTTATATTTCCATTGCTTTCAAAGGCACAGGTAAATGCTGTTGAATTTGGGAAAAACAGGATACAGCATAAGAAGTTTATCTGGAAATTCTATCAATCTCCCAATTTCAATACTTATATCTCACAGGATGGGGTGGAATTGGGCAAATTTGTGGCGCAGGTTGCAGAGGAAGAATTGAAATCGCTGGAGAGCTTTACAGAATACTCATTACAACGCAGGGCCAATATTGTTATTTACAATGACTATAATGATTATAAGAGCAGTAATATAGGTTTGGGTGCCGATTGGCAGAATGCTGGCGGTATCACCAAATTGGTGAATAATAAACTAGTAGTCTATTTTGATGGAAACCACGCGCACCTGAAAAGACAGATTCGAGAGGGGATTGCCAAAGTGCTGACTGATAATTTATTATTTGGGGATGATATTGGTGAGTTTGCCAGTAACCAGGCATTACTGGATCTTCCCAAATGGCTGGTAGACGGATATGTTTCTTATGCTGCTGAACCCTGGAGCACAGAAAGGGACGATCAGCTAAAAAGCGCCATATTAGGCGGCACTTATAGTTCGTTTTACCAGTTTGCTTTTGAGCAGCCATTACTTGCCGGACATGCTTTCTGGTATTATATCGCAGAGAAGTATAAAAAGGAGAATGTTACTTACTTACTCTATCTCGCTCGTATATATAAAAACCTGAACAATGCTTGTTTACGGGTTTGTAAGAAGAAATTTAAGGAAGTGTTGGCTGATTTTATGCAGGCCCAGCAGGATCGTTATGTAAAAGATATAAGACAACGCAGAAATCAGTCGAAGGGTCAGATGGTTGTTTCGGAAGATGTTTCTAAAAATGATTTTTTCCGCTTTCAGGCAAACCCCAATCCCAAAAGTTCAACGTATGCTGTAGTGGAATTTAAGAAAGGCGTTTATATTGTTACCCTGCATGAGAATTTCTATAATGTAAAAACATTATTAACGCTCGGAACCAAAACAAGGCAGGGAGATATTAATCCCAATTACCCAATTTTGGCATGGGATGGTAAAGGAACCCGCTTAAGCGTTATTTATTGGGATGGAGGCAAAATCAAAATGTTTGTTTATGACAATATTGCCAAGATCAGAAAGAATAAACAGGAGCTGAGCGCCTTCGATCAGGTGTTGGATGCTTCCTATATGCTGGATGCAAATACCCTTGTGTTAAGTGCTGTGAAAAATGGACACGCTGATATTTATACCTATAAAATTGAAGAACAAAAAGCTACCCAGATTACGAATGATGTGTATGATGATCTCGATCCTACCATGGTGGCATTCCCCAATAAAGTAGGTATTATTTTTGCTTCTAACAGACCTTCCCCGCATGCGCCTGATCAGGATACTGTTTTACCAAGCAGACATCGATTCAATATTTTTATGATAGATATTTTGAATGATGGAAAGAATAAGCAGATAACCCAGTTAACCAATCTGAAGTTTGGCAATGCGCGTAAACCCATGCAGTATAATACCAATCACTTTACGTATGTATCTGACGAAAATGGTATTGGAAACCGCTGGGCTGGTTTTTTTGCCACACAAAGAAATGGACTCGATACCCTGATGTATATAGGGGATGAAGTACTCCACAATCCTTCACGCAAAGAGATCGATTCCACATTAATGGCCTGGCAAAAACCCAAACCGGATAGTGTCAGCTATTTCCAGGTGTACAAGGATTCTACATATACCTTCCCAATCACTAATTACCAGAGCAGTTTGTTGGAATCAAGAATTGCGGGTGATAAAGGACAAGTAAGTGAGGTAAGAAGGGAAGGAGATTATAAATTCCTGTATAAACTGAAAGTAGATGAACAGGCTTTAAATAAAAGAAATATATCAGCAAGACCTACTGAGTATATTAAAAAAGAAATAGCAAATCAAAAAGCAGTAGAAGGGAAAGCCATTTCCTATAATAAAAAGAGTGCTTCAGATACACTTAAAAAAGCAAAGGATTTTTTCCAGAACGAATTCTCAAACGAAAAGCCGGATACAGCTACTTCAATAGCCAAAGTGCAGCTACCTGCATCCAAAGCCTCTGTTCTTACCAAATCAAAATTGTTTGATTACCGTCTCAAATTCAATTCCGATTATGTATTAGCCGGGATCACCAATAATATATTAGTGAACAGGTATCAACCCTATGCCGGTGGCCAGGGGCCGATACAACTGAATAATGGAACCGATCTGAATTTTTCTTTCAAAGTAGGGGTCAGTGATCTTTTTGAGGATATTAAATTTATTGGAGGTGTTCGTTTTGGCACCAATCTTAGCGATAAAGATGTTTTCTTTTCTTACCAGAATCTGCGGAAACGAATAGACTGGGGTGTTACTTATTACAGAAGTAACGTAAGTAATTTCTTTAATACCAGTTACGACAATATGCTGTATACTAACCTATACCAGTTTAACGTTAGTTATCCATTTGATGAAGTAAGAAGCCTGCGCGCAACGGTTGGTTTAAGAAGTGATAGAGGTGTATTGCGTCCTTACGATAATAATTCTGGCTTCCCCGATCCGAATGCGCTTGCGTATAAGGATACCCTTACTCAATATATTGTTTCCCATTTTGAATATGTGCATGATAATACTCTCAATCCTACCCAGAATATCTGGGATGGCTTACGCTATAAAATCTATTTTGATGTAGATATGCCTACTTTTAAAACCTCTCTTAATAATGGAAAGGCCACGCTGAATTTGGGTTTTGACGGCAGATTGTATAAAAAGATTTATAGAAACTTTATATGGGCAGGAAGAGCTGCGGGTGATTTCTCATGGGGTGGTCAGAAGATTGTGTATTATCTAGGAGGTGTGGATGGATGGGTTGGACCTAAATTCAATAATAATCCACCTGCGCAGGATCAGTCATATGCATTTCAGTCATTAACCCTGAATATGCGCGGTTATAGTCAGAATATAGCCAATGGTAATAATGCCGTGGTAATGAATAGTGAGTTCCGTTTCCCTGTATTTGCCACTTTGATTAATAAACCCATTAATAATGCGTTTATCCGCAATTTCCAGATCATACAGTTTGTAGATCTGGGTACAGCATGGAATGGCCAGTATAATGGTATTACACGTCCTACACAGGTAATTAGCGATCCCAGTACTCCGGTGGTGGTAAAAATTGATGCAGGTGGTTTAGGACCTTTTGCCGGCGGGTATGGTTTTGGTGTTCGAAGTACTTTGCTGGGATATTTTATGAAGCTGGATGCGGGCTGGCCAATGAAAGGTGTATTTAAAGGAAGTCCGCAATTATATTTTGCATTGGGATTTGATTTCTAATCCTAACCCGGAAATAAAGGCACTTGTTTAGTTTACACAAGTGCCGCTATTTTCGGAACAAATAGTAGCAGGCCAATAATAGCACTGATAATAGCTGAACACAATACCGCAGCTGCAGACACATCTTTGGCAGCTTTTACCAATGGATGATAGGAAGTATGTATTGAATCACAAACTTTTTCCAAAGAATGGTTGATCATCTCCATACAGATCACAAAACCCATACATAGCAACAGGATCGCCCATTCGGATATAGAGATCGCAAAATAAATACCTCCGATACTTACCCAGATGGCTGCCGCCAAATGAATCCTGCCATTGCGGTCGTTTGCAAAAAAAGTCAGTACGCCAGAAAAAGCGTTTGAAAAAGATTTGCCAAGTGATCTGTGTTTCATGGTTTGCTATTGAAGAAGAATTATTCCCCGGCCAGGTAAGTGCATATATTTTTCACAATGGAGGGCCCTTCATAAATAAAACCGGTCCATACCTGTACGAGCGAAGCACCTGCATCCATTTTTTCCTTTGCATCTTCCCCGGTAAAAATACCACCGCTGGCTATGATAGGGATCGTTTTCTCTGTTTGTTCAGAAAGATATCGGACAATCGAACTTGCTTTTTCTTTTACCGGCCTGCCGCTCAATCCACCCAATCCAATTTTTTCACTTTTCCCTTTTGACTTTTCACCTAAATGTTCTCTCCCAATAGTGGTATTGGCCGCTACCAATCCACTCAACTGAATTTCAAAAGAAAGGTCAACAATATCATCGAGTTGCTCTTTCGTGAGATCCGGAGCAATCTTTAATAACAAGGGTTTGGGTTTATTTTTTGACTGATTAGCATTCTGTAAATGCGATAAGATTTTTCTCAATGAATCCTTTTCCTGTAATTCCCGCAAACCCGGTGTATTCGGCGAACTTACATTCACTACAAAATAATCAACACAGTCAAACAGTTCATTAAAACATACTCCGTAATCCTTCCAGGCATTTTCATTAGGAGTAATTTTGTTTTTGCCAATATTGCCACCAACAATCAGTGTATTCTGCGAGTTTTCCAGCGTAAGCTTCCTTTGGGTTAGCCTTTTTTTAATTTCAAAAACGCCGTCATTATTAAACCCCATTCGATTGATCAGGGCCTTATCTGCCGGCAGGCGAAATAACCTGGGTTTATCATTACCCGGCTGAGGTCTGGGCGTAACGGTTCCAATTTCTACAAAGCCAAATCCCAGTGCCTGTAATTCAGTAAGGTATAATGCATTTTTATCAAACCCTGCACCTAGACCAACGGGGTTACTAAAATCCAATCCGAAAACGTTTTTTTGTAATGCGGCTGACGAATAACCAAATTGCTTTTTCATCAGCGATGCTACCGGGCCAATCCTGAAACCAGTTTTCAACAGATTCATCGAAAAATAATGTACCTCTTCCGGCGGGAAACAGAATAAGAGTTCACGGATAAGGGGGTAAATCATTTTGCGAAGATAGGCAGCCACTGGCTATTAGCCATCCGGTATGCATTATTATAGTTAGAAATCCTATTATTTGACTAAGGTTTCTAATCTTTTTAAAATTAGTTGCATAAACAACTTTTAATATTTTTTCCTACATTTGAGAAGCTAAAATCGTTTGTCATGCAGGAAGCATATATCGTAGCTGGTTACCGAACAGCGGTAGGAAAAAGTAAGAAAGG
>CAIYKV010000011.1 GCA_903926855.1 uncultured Bacteroidota bacterium
AATAATTCTAAGAATAGTTTTTCCAGTCCAGACTGGTAAACTTTATTTGAAATAATAAGTCAAACTATTAATATAACATCTTTTATGAACAGACTGTTATTCCTATCTTTTTTTGCAACTATTCTATCCATTTCCGTCATAGCCCAGCAGGATAGTATTTTGAAAGATCTTCCCAAACAATGGACACTGCAGGCATGTATTGAATATGCCAAACAGAAAAATATAACCCTTGCCACTTTACGACTCACGCAGCGTTCAACCGAAGAAGATCTATTACAATCAAAAGCTGCCGTACTTCCCAATCTTACCGGAACGGTAACCCAATCTCTTATAAATGGGAATAGTACAGTTACTTCAGGAGGGGGATTACAGACTTCGGGAAATTACGGAGTAAACTCTTCTATGATTTTATACAATGGAGGGTATTTGAAAAATGATATCAAATCAAAAGAGCTTACTGTTCAATCTGCCAATTTAAATATCAAAGAAACAGAAAATGACCTATCGCTGACTATAACCCAGACATTCTTCAATATATTACTGGCAAAAGAAAATATCAATTCTTTGCAATCCGTACTTATCACCTCCCGGGAGCAGTTAAAACAAGGACAAATAAAATATGATGCGGGTGGCCTGGCCAGAAAAGACCTGCTTCAACTGCAGTCGCAGGTGGCTGCAGATGAATACAGTTTGGTAAATGCTACTAATATTTATAAACTTAATCTGGTAACACTAAAACAAATACTTCTATTACCTACTATTTATGATTTCACAGTAAGTGTGCCTGATAGTATCCCCATTATACAGGCTCAGGCAAAACTGAGTGAGGCTCAAAATGAAGCACAACAGGGAAGACCCGAAATTCAAAATGGCCAGTTACAAGTACAGATCGCACAGGTGGAGCTAGATAAAATAAGGGCTTTTAGTAAACCAACCCTTAGTTTAGGAGGGGCATTATCATCCGGCTATTCTGCCAATCAGGGTTATTCCTATGTTACAGGCCTAAATACAAATTTTTATCAGTCACTCGGACTAACACTTGGTATTCCTATTTACAGCCGACGTGTAAACCTTACCAATACAAATAAAACGAAGATATTATTGGATGAGGCTAAGTTATCGCTGATCAATACCAAGACCATACTGAACCAATTAGTGGAGCAGGCATTTATTAACCTTCAAAATGCAGAAGCCCAATATATAGCAGCTGATACACAGTTAAAAGCTAATACAGAAATTTACCAGATTACCAATGAGCAGTTAAAACTGGGAGCAGTAACCACTTTAGAGTTGTTACAACAAAAAAATCTGTATGTACACGCTTTAGAAGCTTTTTCGCAAGCTAAATATTCTGCAGCATTATATAATAAGATATATGAGTTTTATATGGGTATTCCACTAACCTTTTAAACTTATGTATTTCGATAAATGAATACTACTATGAAAAAATCTACCTGGATCCTGTTAATTCTCACCTCTTTAATAGCTGTAGCTGCTATCTGGTATTTCTTTTTTCGGAAAGATGAAGTATTGGTAATTATTGATACACAAAAGTCGAAAATTGGAAATGTTGCGATTGCTATTACTGCTACAGGAACCCTGGAACCTGTAGATACTGTAGCAGTAGGTTCCCAGATTTCGGGGATCATCAAAAATGTATATGTTGATTTTAATTCCCCTGTAAAAAAAGGGCAGCTGCTCGCCGAACTGGATAAATCATTAATGCAAGCCCAGGTTAATCAATATACCGCTGCCTTACAACAGGCACAGGCAAATGTGGTTTACCAGAAAAGTAATTTTGACCGCCAGTCCAAATTATATAATGTAGGGGCCATTAGTAAAGCCGATCTGGAAACAGCAATCTACCAGAACAATGCTGCAAAGGATAATGTAAATAGTATTACTGCGCAACTGGCTACGGCTCAGAAAAATCTTTCTTTTACAGAAATATATTCACCGATCGACGGAACCGTTCTTTCAAGAAGTGTTAGTGAAGGCCAAACAGTAGCTTCCAGCTTCAGTACACCCACACTTTTTAGTATTGCAAAAGATCTGACCAAAATGCAGGTACAGGCTTCGGTTGATGAAGCGGATATAGGGAATGTAAAAAAAGGGCAACGTGCACTTTTTTCTGTAGATGCTTTTCCAGCAGATACTTTTAGTGGTATTGTACAGGAAATTCGTTTACGCTCATCAGTTACTGCCAATGTTGTTACCTATATAACGATTATAGATGCCCCTAATGCCAACATGAAATTGAAACCTGGCATGACAGCTAATATTAGCATTTATACACAGGAAGCAGATTCTGTTTTGGTAATTCCATCTGCAGCTCTGGCATTCGCACCAGATTCATTTTTAATCAGCAAATACCATATTCACCCAGATTCTTCTATACATAAAACCCGAACTGCGAAAACGCAAAACAGTGTTGCCGATAGTACAGGCATTAAAAATAAACGAGGCTGGGTTTGGATACAAAAAGATAGTGCCACTATTGTGGGTAAATCAATTATTACGGGTTTAGATGATAAATCGGAAGTTCAGGTTATTGCTGGCTTACAGGAAGGAGATGAAGTTATTACCGGATATCATAAACTAAAAAAGGCGGATGTAGCCGCTGCAAAAACGGCTAAAAGTCCTTTCTTACCATCGGGCCGGGGCGGACCTCCAAAAACAAAAAAACCTAATTGATAAGATAATAGTAAAAATGGTATTAAGTAAAAATAACCTGGCGTGAAGGCTGATCATTTTCATAAATATATTTCATGGCAAAAAGAATACTGGATATTATTGACTTGAAAAGATCTTTCACGGTAGGTAGCGAAACAGTGCATGCATTAAAAGGAGTTTCCTTTACGGTGGATGCCGGTGAATTCGTAACCATCATGGGTAGTAGTGGTTCAGGCAAAACTACTATGCTGAATATCCTGGGATGCCTGGATAAACCCACGGATGGGCAATATTTATTGGATGGAGTTGATGTAAAAGGTTTGTCGAGAGACGAACTGGCAAAACTGCGTAACCGAAAAATTGGATTTGTATTTCAATCCTATAACCTGCTGGCCAGAACTTCTGCATTGGAAAATGTTGAATTGCCTTTGCTGTATAATAATGACGTTCCTGCAGAAGAAAGAAAAGAAAAAGCAATTAAGGCATTGGAATCAGTTGGACTAGGAGACAGGCTTGACCATGTACCCAATCAACTTTCAGGTGGTCAGCAACAAAGGGTAGCTATTGCCAGAGCTTTGGTGAATGAACCAGTAATGATACTTGCTGATGAAGCAACCGGCAATCTCGATTCACGCACATCATATGGAATCATGGCACTGTTTCAGGAATTGAATACCAAAGGTAAAACCATTGTTTTTGTTACACACGAACCTGATATTGCCACTTTCAGCAGCAGAACCATAACGTTAAAAGATGGGAGGATAGTTAAAGATGTAAAAAATGAAAATGTTCGCTCAGCTAAAGAAGTGCTTGCAGCCATGCCGGTAGATAAAGATGAATAAAACATACGAATACCATGAACCTGATTAAACTTTTAGAACTTGCAGGGAAAGCCTTAATGCGAAATAAAACAAGGGCTTTTTTAACCATGCTGGGCATCATCATAGGTGTGGGTGCGGTAATTACCATGGTAAGTATTGGCGAAGGGTCTAAACAGAGTATCCGGAGCCAATTATCAGGCATGGGTTCTAATATGATCATGATCCGTCCATTCAGTACTTCAACAGTTGGCGGTGGGGCAAGACTAGGCACTACAGGGCTACAAACACTTCGTTTAGAAGATGTAAAAAGTATTGAGGAACAGGCAAAATTTATAACCGATGTATCACCTTCCGTATCAACCAATGCTCAGGCTATCTATGGGCCAGATAACTGGCCTACTCAAATGCAGGGAGTAGCTCCATCATATCTGAATATCAGAGAATGGAAACTCAGTTCAGGAATGCCTTTCACAGATGATGATGTTACTACCTCATCCAAAGTTTGCCTGCTTGGTCAAACGGTTATTGACAATATTTTTACACCCGGAGAAAACCCTATTGGAAAAGTGATTCGATTTGGTAAAATACCTTTTACTGTAATAGGTGTGCTTGAAAAAAAAGGCGAGAATACTTTTGGGCAGGATCAAGATGATATAATACTGGCACCTTATTCTACTGTACAAAAAAGAATTCTGGCTATTGTATACATCCAGAATATTTTTGCATCTGCCATAGATGAAAACAGTTCAGATACTGCCACTAAGGAATTAACCGCGATTCTAAGGGTAAATCATAAATTAAAACCCAACGATGATAACGATTTTACCATACGTACCCAGGTGGAGCTTATCAATACTATCAGTTCTACCAGTCAGTTATTAACAGTGCTTCTAACTGCCATTGCAGGCATTTCCTTGCTGGTTGGCGGTATTGGTATTATGAATATCATGTACGTATCTGTAACGGAACGCACTAAAGAAATTGGCCTTCGCATGGCTATCGGTGCCCGAGGCAGGGATATATTATTACAGTTTTTAGTAGAAGCCATCCTGATCAGCATTACCGGCGGAATTATTGGTGTGGTTTTGGGTGTTACCGCTGCAAAACTGGTTACTTTATTTCTAGGTTGGCCAACATTGGTTTCTCAATCTTCTATTATCCTATCCTTTGCTGTATGTGCAATAACCGGTGTATTCTTTGGCTATTATCCAGCTCAATCTGCTTCAAGACTCGATCCTATAGAAGCTTTACGCTATGAATAGTGTTTGGAGTAACTTTATAATTTTTTAAGAATCTTTATCAGTTTATCGGCAATCATCGTATACCCTTTATCAGATGGATGTAATCCATCATAAGTAATAGCAATGGATTCTGCGGGGTAGGGATATTCATCAGTATCCGGATTGAAAGGTATATCAATAAAGCCGGGGTATGAATAGTTATGGTATTCCCCGGTCTTTGGGTTTTTCAGTCTTTTAAATTTCACCAGATCCGATAACCCCATGCCTTTTTGATGAAACAAATCTATCACAGGAAAATGCTCGTATTCAGCAATGGATAAAATGGCAGCTGCAAACTGTTCCAATAATTGTCCGTTTTTCTCTTTATAAGACCCATACGCATTGTTCTGATAATTACTGATATATACAAAATCAACCCTTTGCATAGGTGTAATCAGAATAATCTTTGCCCGCTCATTCAAATTACGAATCTTATTTATGATGATCCGAAATGCTCCATATACAGTTTGGATGCCTGTATTATTTTGATAATCCTGTAAATTACCCAAAGGTTTACCAGCCCACCAATCGTTGGTCCCAAGAAAGATAGAATATACATCTGCTTTTGTGAGTCCAAGGTTTTCTATTTCAGTGGCAATCTTCACAGCGGTCCAACCATTATGGCCCTGGTTACTATAATGTATATCAGGCATTTTTTTTACTACCCTTGTCATATAACCACTTGTAACCCGGTTCCCCGTTTCATCTACATGTTCGTTCAGGTAAGTAATAGAATCACCTATTGCCACCCAGGTAATTTGTCTGGGTTGTAGCCCCAAAAACAAAAAAGCAAAAAAAGAAATTAGGATAATCTTTCTCATAGCAAGAACAGGTAGGTTTTACAAGTTAGTATTGGTTTTTAATACCTATCACAACCCTGTAAAATACTTATTTATTAACGTGTTGTTGTATTAAAATGGATGGAAATTCAATTAATTGCCTAGGTCTTTCTTTGCGTTTTTTCGGTTCACTGCGTCCTTTTAATTAGCATATAACCGTTATGTGATAGTGATATAACAGTCATGTAACGCTGATCATCCTTCGTTGCAATTCTGATCATCCTTCGTTGTAATTCTGTGCTTGTTTCGATGTTCCTGCGTTGATCTTTCGTTCATCCTTCGTTCATCCTTC
>CAIYKV010000012.1 GCA_903926855.1 uncultured Bacteroidota bacterium
CGGTCTGGGACAATCCACTACCATCGATTCCATGGTGATCATCTGGCCCGATTTATCAGTATCTTCTTATCTGCACCCGGCAATTGATACAGTACATGTAATTAAACAGGTGGCAAAGAATACACTCTTTCATCCATTTGTTAAGCAGTCAGTGCCCCATTTGATGGATTCAGTAAAATCTGTTTTTGAAAAACATGAGGAGGATGGCAATATTGATTTTTATTATGAACGAAATCTTCCTAAACTTTTATCACGGGAAGGACCCAAAGCAGCTTGTGGCGATGTAAATAATGACGGCCTGGAGGATGTGTACATTGGGGGAACTTTTGGGCATCCCGGACAATTATATCTCCAGAAAAAAAATGGACAATTTGAGAAGAAGCCGGAGAAAGGATTTGAACAATTCAAAGATTTTGAAGATGTAGCTGTATTACTATTTGATTGCGACCATGATGGAGATCTTGACTTGCTGGTTTGTCCGGGTGGAAATAATAATAAACCCGATAGCCGTCAGATGCAGTTGCGATTATATAAAAATGATGGAAAAGGGAATTTCGATATCGATTTTTCTGCGTTTCCGAATACCGGAATGAATATCGGAGTAGCCATTGCGGAAGATTTTAACCATGATGGATTTCCAGATCTGTTTATTGGTGGCAGATCAGATCCCAGGAACTATGGAGTAGACCCTTCAAGTTATATTTTTATCAATGACGGGAAAGGACATTTTACGGATATCGCCAAAACCAAGAACCCGGATATCGCGCATATTGGAATGGTTACGGGAGCCGTATGGGCAGATATAACCGGCGATGCGGAAAAAGAATTGATCATTACCGGCGAATGGATGGCACCCCGGATATTCAGTTTCAAAAAAGATCATTTCGAAGAAATCAAAACCAATCTTTCCGATATGATTGGCTGGTGGCAAACCGTTACGGTTGCAGACCTGGATGGAGATGGTAAGAATGATTTAATACTGGGAAATATCGGGGAAAATTTTTATCTCCATCCCGATGCAGAACACCCGGTTAAATTGTGGTTGAATGATTTTGATCAGAATGGCTCGAGCGACAGGATTATGACAAGCACCATCAATGGAAAAGATATGCCCGTGTTTATGAAGCATGAAATGGAAGACCAGATTCCATCCCTCAAGAAAAAAAGCCTTAAGCACAGAGATTATGCCAGTAAATCGATCCAGGAATTGTTTTCATCAGAACTGATCAGTTCCTGTAAAGTGAAGCAATTCAATTATTGTGCCTCCGTAATTGCCATGAACAAAGGCAATGGGCAATTTGCAGTACAAAAATTACCTATCGAATTACAATTATCCTCTATCTGCGCCATCCATTGTACAGATTTGAATGGAGATGGTAAGCCGGATATTATTTTGGGAGGAAACGAATATGGGTTTCTTCCTCAACTGGAAAGACTGGACGCTGGCAGAGGTGCCGTAATGTTGAATAGCGGAAATGGAAAATTCAGATTATTGGACGCAGAGGAATCAGGTGTAGATATTGACGGACAGATACGCGATATTCAGGAAATAAGGGGAGGCAATACTAAACAGGTTCTTTTTCTTCGTAACGATATGTTCCCGGTTCTTTTTCAATTACGAAAAACCGGTACTAAAATTCCAAATACCGAACACAAATAACTGGCAAAGGATATGAAGAACACAGTAAAGAATCTTATTCCATTATTTGTCATTCTTTTTCTGGCAGCTTGCCATTCAAATGAGGTTAAAGAAATGCCTGCTTTTGAAGTATTGGATAGTAGCCAGACCGGACTATTATTTTCAAATAAGCTAACCCCCACCCAGGAGTTTAATATGTTTAAATACATGTATTTCTATAATGGAGGAGGTGTGGGTTCGGGAGATTTTAATAACGATGGATTGATAGATGTTTTTATGACTGCCAACCAGGGCGATAATAAACTCTATCTCAATAAAGGAAATCTACGCTTTGAAGATGTAACCAAGGCCGCTAAAATCCCACAGGATGGGGCATGGTCTACGGGTGTATCTGTAGTAGATATCAATAATGATGGGTTACTGGATATTTATATATGCAGGGTAGGCGATTATGAAACCTTGCATGGACATAACCAGTTACTGATTTGTAAGGGAATTGATAAGAACGGAGTGCCTTATTATGAAGATGAAGCAAAACAATATGGCCTTGATTTCTCGGGATTTAGTACACAGGCTGTTTTTGTAGATTATGATATGGATGGCGACCTCGATTGTTTTCTGCTAAACCATTCTGTTCATAGAAATGGAACTTTTTCACCAAGAAAAAATTTCATAGGCACCTATCATCCCACTTCAGGTGATCGATTATTCCGAAACGATGGAAATAAGTTTACAGATGTAACCAAAGAGTCCAAAATCAACAGTTCATCCATCAGTTATGGATTGGGGGTGGCCGTAGCCGATATCAACCTGGATGGATACCCGGATATGTATGTTGGCAATGATTTTCATGAAAACGATTATCTCTATATTAACCAGAAGAACGGAACTTTTAAAGAAGAGATCAATGACCATATCATGCATACCAGCCAGTTTTCGATGGGAGTGGATATTGCAGATGTAAACAATGATGGCTTTCCGGAAATCATTTCCATGGATATGCTTCCTTCAGATCCTTATATTCTGAAACGCTCATTGGGCGAAGATGAATATGATAATTTCAATTATAAAATAGCAGCCGGTTATAATTATCAATACACCAGAAATAATCTCCAATTCAACAGAAGAAATGGAATGTTTAGCGAAGTGGGTTTATATTCTGGCATATATGCTACCGATTGGAGCTGGGCACCTTTATGGGTTGATTTTGATAATGACGGATTAAAAGATCTGTTTATCTCAAATGGAATACCCAAGCGGATGAATGA
>CAIYKV010000013.1 GCA_903926855.1 uncultured Bacteroidota bacterium
ACCGGGCTGAGCTACGTCCCGAACTATTGATAAAGGGCTGCAAATATAGGGGGAAAAGAAAAATTCAGGTTATATTGCATAAAATTTTCAACCGCTGCATGAAGATACTAGTCAGGCAAGCCAAAATTGCCGATCCGGATTCCCCCTACAATGGCCAGATTGTTGATATTTTGATCGATGGAGAGCAGATTTCGAAAATAGCCAGTCATATAGACGTTATTGCAGATGAAGAAATTCAATCAACAGATTTAACCGTATCACCCGGATGGATAGATATTTTCTCCCATTTTTGTGATCCCGGCTTTGAATACAAGGAAACCCTTGAAACAGGCGCTGCCGCTGCAGCTGCGGGTGGCTATACACAGGTTTTTGTACTTCCCAATACTCAGCCGGTAGTTGATAGCAAGTCGCAGGTAGAATATATCAGCCGTCAATCCAATTCTCACCTTCCCGTTCGCATACATCCATTAGGTGCTATTACAAAGGGGATTGAAGGAAAAGATCTGGCTGAAATGTATGATATGAAGAATAGTGGGGCCATCGCTTTTTCGGATGGTTTATATCCGGTTCAGTCACCCGGACTTTTTGTAAAAGCCCTGCAATACATCAAAGCCTTTAATGGGGTATTGATCCAGGTTCCGGTAGATAAAAGTATTGGAGCCGGTGGATTAATGAATGAAAGTGTAGTATCCACGCAATTGGGATTACCCGGTATTCCCTCTCTTGCAGAAGAGATCATGATCAAAAGAGATATCGATCTCCTCCGATATACCCAATCCAAATTACACCTAACGGGTATCTCTACACATAAAAGCCTTGCGCTGATTCAATCAGCAAAAGCAGAAGGTTTGGATATTACTTGTAGTGTAACTCCCTACCATCTCTTTTTCTGCGAAGAGGACATGCAGACCTATGATACCAACCTGAAAGTAAATCCTCCTTTGCGCAGCCGGGCAGATATGCTTGCCTTAAGGGAAGGCGTTTTACATGGGGATGTGGATTGTATTGCCACTCACCATCTGCCACAGGATTGGGACCATAAAACCTGTGAATTTGAATACGCAAAAAATGGAATGACCGGTTTGGAAACGGCATTTGCTATAGTGAATCATCTGCTGCCAGAACTCAGCGATGACACGCTGGTGAAATTATTTTCTCTGAATGCCCGTAATATTTTTAATTTACCGGTTACTAATATCCGGGAAGGAGCCATTGCGGAATTAAGTCTGTTTACAAAAAAGGGGATTACCCGGTTACAAAAACAGACACTTAAAAGCAAATCGTTCAATACCCCCTTCCTCGAAAAAGAATTGACAGGAAAGGTCATTGGCATCATTAACCAAGGGAAAATTATTATCAACTAAAAAAAACTGCTATGAAAGTAAATGTAATCAATGAAGGAATTAAGTACGGAATTATTGGGGGACTCATTTTCCTATTGATCAATTTCGGAGCCTGGGGACTGGGTAGTACAGCAACCTTTGTAACTGCCATTAGTATCTCCAGTTTTGTTCCTTATATGATTGTTATATTGATCATAGTGGGTTTAAGCTTGCGCAAACAGAATGACAACCTGCTTACGTTTCAAAATGCGCTAAAATTTGCTTTTGTGGCTTATATAGTTGTAGCTGTTACAGAAGCTATTGGAAATTATGTTCTTTTCAATTTTGTAGATCATGACCTTACGGCGAAAGTGTTTGAAATAAGCAAGGATAAAGCATTAAAAATGATGCAAAAATTTGGAGCATCAGACCAGCAAATTGATGAGGCTATGAAAAAAATGGATGCTGATTCAAAGCAAACCACTTTCAAAACTGTTTTCCTGGGGTTAGGACTGGCGCTGGTATGGAATTTTTGTAAAGCCTTGTTAATTGCCTTGGTTATTCGCAAAGAAGAAAAGTTTGCTGATTAATATTGTATTATGGATGTATCGATTATAATCCCTTTAATCAATGAAGATGAGTCGTTGCCAGAATTGTGCAGCTGGATAGAGAGTGTGGTAACAAAGAATCAGCTTTCTTATGAAGTGATCCTTGTAGATGACGGTAGTACGGACGATAGCTGGGGATTTATCGAAAGAAAAACTAAAGAAAATGCCCATTTCAAAGGAATCAAGTTCCAGAGAAACTATGGAAAATCAGCAGCCCTGAATGAAGGATTCAAAGCAGCCAGCGGTGATGTGGTTATCACTATGGATGCAGATATGCAGGACTCCCCTGATGAAATTCCTGAACTATTCCGAATGATCAAAGAAGATGGATTTGATATGGTGAGTGGCTGGAAGAAAAAAAGATATGATAATACCTTCACTAAAAACATCCCATCAAAATTATTTAATGCGGTTGCCCGGGCTATTTCAGGTATTCAATTACATGATTTCAATTGTGGCCTAAAATCCTACAAGAAGAAAGTAATCAAAAGCATAGAAGTTTACGGCGAAATGCATCGCAATATTCCTATCCTGGCCAAATGGAGCGGATTCAGAAAAATTGGTGAGAAAATTGTGGAGCATCGTCCGCGTAAATACGGTGTAACCAAATTTGGCTGGCAAAGATTTGTAAATGGATTTCTGGATCTGGCTACGATTATGTTCCTGGGGAAATTCGGAAAAAGACCTATGCAATTTTTTGGATTGCTGGGTACCCTGTTTTTTATCATTGGCCTTGGCTCCAGTATTTATTTAATCATAGGCAAACTCATTTCCATAGATTTCTCCTTAACCAATCGCCCCAGTTTTTATATTGCTTTAACTACCATGATTATTGGGATGCAATTATTTCTTACCGGTTTTGTAGCTGAATTGGTATCCAGAAATGCTCCTGAAAGAAATACTTACCTGATAGAGGAAAAGTTGGGGGTTTAATACTGGCTACACACATTTGATTCGAAAAACACTTTACTGATACATAATGCCCGAAGAAACTCACCAAAAAAAACTGATTGTGATTGGGCCAGCCTGGCCTCTTCGGGGTGGACTGGCATCATTTGATGAAAGGCTGGCACGAGAGTTTATCGGAATGGGGTATGATACCACGATCTATACATTTTCTTTACAATACCCCGAGTTTTTATT
Organism: uncultured Bacteroidota bacterium; assembly: GCA_903926855.1. Taxonomy (GTDB): domain Bacteria; phylum Bacteroidota; class Bacteroidia; order Chitinophagales; family Chitinophagaceae; genus Sediminibacterium. Next base: position 3,074 of record CAIYKV010000013.1, read on the forward strand.
CCCAGGCACAACACAATATTCCACTGAGCCGGCACCCACTGACCTGTCCATAAAGGTTTGTATCAATTCAGTGAACCCGCTTAACTGGTTACAAATAGGTAATGAATTAAAAAAAATAGCTCCTGATTTGATCATAGTTCGTTATTGGCTACCACTGATGGGTCCCTGTTTGGGAACTATTTTGAGAAAAGTGAAAAAGAACAGGAAAACTAAAATCATTTGTATTGCCGACAATATAATACCGCATGAACACAGACCTGGTGATACACCGTTTACCAAATACTTTGTAAAACCAATTGATGCCTTTGTAACGATGAGTGAGAAAGTGAAATCTGATCTGTTATTATTTAGCACTAAACCGGCAAAAAGGATTGTGCATCCGCTGTATGATAATTTCGGGGAAGGGCTTTCCAAACAAGCAGCCAGGGAGAAACTGAATTTGCCTGAAAAGGAAAAAATCATTCTTTTCTTTGGCTTTATCCGAAAATATAAAGGTCTTGATCTGCTGCTCGAAGCCATGAATGACTCACGAATCCGTAAAGCAGGAATCAAATTATTGGTTGCCGGAGAGTTTTATGATAGCAGAACTGAATATGATGCGATCATTGACAGACTTGATCTAAGTTCACAATTGATATTAAGAACCGATTTTATTGCTGACAGTGAAGTTCGGTACTATCTCAGTGCTGCTGATTTCGTGATACAGCCGTATAAAAATGCCACCCAAAGCGGGGTAACCCCCCTTGCCTATCATTTTGAGAAACCCATGCTGGTAACCAATGTAGGCGGATTGCCTGATTTGGTACCGGATGGCAAAGTAGGCGTAATTACAGAGCCTGACCCCGAATCGATTGCATCTGGTATCCTGCGATTGTATGAATTAGGCGAAAACTTTTTTTTACCGCATCTTCGTGAAGAGAAAAAGAAGTATAGCTGGCAAAAACTGGCCGATACGATTGTGGAATTGGGAAGTTAATGTGAAAGTACCCTACCTAAAGTTTTCTGTTGTATGATTTATCGAAGCAAAGCACCCTTACGTATTGGATTAGCGGGTGGCGGAACGGATGTAAGTCCCTATAGCGACCAATTCGGCGGCGCCATTCTCAATGCTACCTTATCGCTTCATGCACATGCTACCATAGAAACCATTGCCGAAAAAAAGATCATTATCTGTTCCATTGATCAGCAAAAAGAACAGGTATTTGAATGGCAAAATCAGCTGCCCATTAATGGAGAATTGGACCTTTTAAAAGGGGTCTATAACCGGATTCAAAAAGATACTCCCTTTGAGATACCCGGTTTTATTTTGTCCACTTTTGTAGATGCCCCTGCCGGAAGCGGACTGGGCACCTCCTCCACCCTGGTAGTCGCCATCATCGGCGCTTTTGCTGAAATGCTAAAATTACCACTGGGGGATTATGATATTGCCCATTATGCGTATGAAATAGAGAGAACTGATTTGCAATTAGCCGGTGGCAGGCAGGATCAATATGCAGCCACTTTTGGCGGGTTTAATTTTATGGAATTTTATGGAAATGATAAAGTAATCGTAAATCCATTGCGGATCAGGCAGGATTATTTAAATGAGTTGGAAAATAATCTTGTTTTGTATTTTACAGATACCTGTCGTGAATCTGCCAAAATTATCAAAGAGCAACAGAAAAATGTTACTGACAAAAATACGGCTAGTATTGAAGCTATGCACCAGCTAAAAGAACAGGCAAGGATGATGAAAGAAGCACTTTTGGTAGGAAAGCTGGATCAGATAGGAGAAATTCTTGATTTTGGTTTCCAACAGAAAAAAAATATGGCAGCCAATATATCGAATACACAAATTGAAGAAGTGTATAGCGCTGCTAAACATGCGGGAGCCACCGGTGGCAAAATAAGTGGTGCGGGTGGGGGGGGATTTATGATTTTCTATTGCCCCGGAAACACTCGCTACCATGTTATTGACACCCTGACTGGATTTGGAGGCAGGATACGCTCTTATCAGTTTACCCAGCATGGACTAACTACCTGGAAAACACGTTAATACAATTATATCAAACGAATATGAAAACAACCATCGAAAATATTATCAATGCATCCATTGATACCAAGAAAAAAATAGTAAGTGATAATACACTTCAAACCATTATTGAATCGGCCATTACAGCAATCACCTATGCATTTCAAAACGGAAATAAAGTTTTATTCTGTGGTAATGGAGGCAGTGCAGCTGATGCACAACACCTGGCTGCTGAATTCTCCGGAAGGTTCTATAAAGATCGGAAAGCCTTGCCATCAGAGGCTTTGCATTGCAATTCTTCTTATCTGACGGCTGTTGCCAATGATTATAGTTATGATGTGATTTATTCGAGGCTGGTGGATGGTATCTGTGTAAAAGGAGATATATTAATTGGATTAAGTACTTCAGGGAATTCAAAAAATATTTTGAACGCATTTGAAACTGCCAAAGAAAAAGGGGTAATCACGATTGGCTTTACCGGAGCTTCTGGTGGTAAAATGAAAGATTTATCAGATTATCTCATCAATGTTCCTTCTACTATCACTCCGAGGATTCAGGAAAGTCATATTCTAATCGGGCATATTATTTGCGAATTGGTTGAAGCCAAAATTTTTGGGTAATGAAAATAACGGAAGCCATTGTATTAGCAGGCGGATTGGGGACCCGACTACGTGAAACAGTACCCGGTTTGCCTAAATGTATGGCTCCGGTTAATGAACGGCCTTTTATTGAATATGTGATCAGACATTTACAAAGCCAGGGTATCCAGCGATTTATTTTCTCTCTCGGTTATCGGTCTGAAGCATTTACTGAGTTTCTTGCAGAAATTTTGGGGTCGGAAAATTATGCGTTAGTTATCGAAAAGGAACCTTTGGGAACAGGTGGTGCCATTCAATTTGCGAGTGCAAGTGCAACTAGGGAAAATATTGTTGTTGTAAATGGGGATAGTATTTTCAAAGTAGATCTTAGCAAGCAATCTGATTTTCATTTTTCACATCATGCAGAATGTACACTGGCCTTAAAACCTATGCAGCATTTTGATCGGTATGGAGCAGTGGTTTTACATTCGGATCAATCAATCGCTTTATTTCAAGAAAAGCAATATGTTGCATCCGGAATGATTAATGGAGGGGTTTATCTGCTGAATATTCCCCGTTTTTTACAAAAGGCATTGCCGGAAAAATTTTCATTTGAAACGGATTATCTCCAAAAGTTTTATACGGAGGGGAATATTTATGGAATTGCTCAGGACGCCTATTTTATAGATATCGGAGTACCGGAGGATTATGCAAGGGCGCAAACAGAATTAAAATAATTAGTATGCTGGATTTACGAGATATTGATCAAAACTGGACCTTATTTCTTGACAGGGATGGTGTTATTAACCATGATAAAGACAATGATTATATCCGGAATCGGGAAGAGTTCCGCTTTTATGATGATACGTTGGAAGCCATGCGGATTTTATCAGGCTTATTCAGCCATATTATTGTAGTTACCAACCAGAAAGGTGTGGGTAAGGGTCTGATGACGGTAGCTGATTTGGAAGGAATTCATTCCAGAATGACCAGTGAGATTGAGCAAACCGGCGGCAAAATCAGTAAGATTTATTATGCCCCTGATCTAGAAGATGATGCCATCAATCGCAAACCGAATCCGGGTATGGCATTACAGGCAAAACATGATTTTTCACATATTGATTTTACGAAAAGCATAATAGTCGGCAACCGGATCAGTGATATGGGATTTGGCAGAAATGCGGGAATACACACAGTTTTTGTAGCCACTACACACCCGGAAACCCCTTTTCCGGACCCATTAATCGATCTGCGTTTTAAGAGCCTGTATGAATTTGCTACAGCCTGTGCTTCACTAAGAAAACCCTAAAATTGAATCATTCGATGGTTCATTCAGGTATAGATTGTATTTTAGAACTGAATATCCTTTTATGAAATATTGGTTGCTAATTCTGATTACGAGTTTTTGTGTTTGCAAATTACCTGCACAACAATATTCATCCGCGAACAAGCAAGAGTTAGCGCAAATGGAAGAAAACATGCGGACTTATGCCCGGGATATTGTGAATGCACCCGAGTTGGTTGACCGATTGAGGGCTGACAGTTTTTTTACCCGGTCGCTGGTACAGGCATTAAAACTGCCCTATTCATTTTATCACCATTTTGATTCGCTGGGAACCATCTCCGTGTTATATGCCCCCGATAGTAGTTTCCGCATTTTTACCTGGCAGTTGATGCGAGATTTTACTTATTACCGGCAAAAAGGCGCCATACAGATGAATACAAAAGAAGGTAATCTGAAATTGATTCCACTGTATGATTTTTCTGCCTTTACGGATAACCCTGTGGATTCAATAAGGGATAATGAACACTGGATTGGTGCAGTCTATTATAATATCATTCAGAAGAGCTATAAAAATAAAAATTATTATACCCTGATCGGATATGATGAAAATGATGCCAGAAGCACCAAGAAATGGGTAGAAGTATTGAGCTTTGATGAGAATGGTAAACCCCAGTTTGGCGGGCAATATTTTACCTATCCCAATGATCCCATCAAACCACCCCAGCCTGCCTATCGGTTTTGCCTGGAGTTTAAAAAAGAAGCCAATGCCAAGCTGAACTATGATCCTGAACTCGGAGTCATCATGTTTGCTTCCCTTGTTAGTGAAGTGGGTGATCCGGGTGTTAAATCTACACTGGTACCCCTTGGTAGTTTTGAGGGCTTTAAATGGCAGAACGGCAAATGGGTATACATTCCATTAATCAGGGAAATTGATCCAAGACCCAACGTGAATCCACAAAAAGAAGGAGCAGATCAACCAAAGCCTTTATTCCCCGCAGTACCGAAAGTTAAAGGGAAGGGGTTGTAGGACTGGCTGTTGGCATTTGGCTGTTGGCTTTGAGCACTATTATTTTAGTGCTATTCAAAATTTCATTTAAACCCTAATCTAATCTAGCCAAAGGCCAATAGCTAATAGCCTTAAAAACTCCACTCACCTAGTTAATTCCCAAACTAGCCAAGAGCTAATAGCCAATGGCCAATAGCTAAAAACTAATTCAAAACTAGTTAATCCAGCTTCAACACCGCTAAAAATGCTTCCTGTGGAATTTCCACATTGCCTATCTGGCGCATTCTTTTCTTTCCTTCTTTTTGTTTTTCGAGAAG
>CAIYKV010000014.1 GCA_903926855.1 uncultured Bacteroidota bacterium
AATAATTCCGAAAAGAATAAAAGAACTTTCATTTGATATTAATGAAAAGTTGGTTAAGCCCAATACTGTTTTCCGTTCTGAAATTGCATTGCAATTTGGTTATAATATTGAACAAAATTTCATTGATATTAATATTAGGGTTTTCTATCATTATGAAAACTCAATCGATGAATTGACTTCTATAATAGTTCAAAACGTATACGAAATTCCCAATCTTAATCAATTTTTCAATGCTGAGAAACATGTAATTCTACCGCCAAGCATACTTGTTAATTTGGTTGGAATGAGTATCAGCCATACAAGGGCTATTTTAGGAACTAAGTTAGCTGGCACAGCTTTAAACGACTGCAATCTTGCTATTGCTCCTGCTGATGAGGTAGCTAAGCATTTCTTCCCTTATGCATTCAACGAAAATGAAATTAAAAAGGTAGATTCAACTAAAAAGAATCCTAAGTCAAAAGTAATTAAACACTAATCGTCTTCTTTATTCCAACGGGCATTGGCTGCTTTTTTAGCTATTTCAGATCGTTTTTTTGAGGAGATGGCTGCGGCTCTTGCCGGGCCACCTTTCAAGCCACCTTTACGACCTAATGCCGCTGCGGCTGCTTTAATAGCATCTGAGGTTGTTTTATCTTCTTGCTCTCCTGTGGCTATATCTACAATAGATTTAGCGAGAGCGTTGGTATCTTTGGGACGTTGTGCTTTTGCCATGATACAAAGATAGTAATTCTTTGCTTATCCGCTCAAGCACTTGAAAATCAATTATATCGAAACTGAGACACTACCCAAACCGGCATCAAAATCATGATTACCCATTGTACCCGCATCATAGCCCATCTTTGTCATGGCTTTTATTTCCGGTTCACCTTTATATATATTAAAATATGGGGTGCCCTGAAAAATATCTCCCGCATCTAATAATAGCACCTGATCCTCCTCACCCCTGATCTGTTTAATTAGGGAAGCTCTTGCTGCAACACCTCCTAAACCCTGGTTACGGCTTCCATCCATGGGAAATGGGTCTAAATGACTATGCACATCATTGGTATGCAAAATGGTCAGTTTTCTAGTCCTTTCCCTGGCAACTGCAGTTTGATTGCCAAGCAAACCCGAAACGACGAAAGCCCCCCCAACAGCAGCAGCCTTTCCGATAAATTTTCTACGGTTAATTAGCATACACTACCCTGTTTTCTGATTTTGGATCGATTGGCTTACCCTGACTCGTAAATTCCGCTATATAATCAATGATGGCATCCCTGATCAAATAGCCTTTATTGGTCTGGGCGAGATTTCGAAGCATATCACAACCACTTCCTCCATTTGCAACATAATCTGAATTAGCAATCACATACACTGCATTTTCATCCAATGGTTTTCCCGCAATGGTTATCTGTATTGCTTTTTTCTCTTTGATCCTCATTTGTAACCCAACTGAAACAGGCCAGCCACCATCGGCTGCTGTTTTATCCAGTAATGACCGCAGAACAGATCCATTCATTTCCTGCAAAACCAGCAGGTTATCAAATGGCATAATTTCAAAAATTTTTCCTAGGGTGATATTTCCTTTGGCTAAATAAGACCGGATACCGCCCTGGTTAATAAAGCCTGCATCTACTTTCCTGTTAAATTTTTTCTCAGCCATTTGTGTAATACAATCAGCTAAAAAATTCCCCAATGCACTTTCGGGTTGTTTATGAATAAGAGTATTATTGGTAAATCCAATCACTTTATTCATAGATGCATTCATGGTCTGGGCATAAGGTTGGAGAAAACCCAGCATCCCGGAATCATTGGGTAATGGCTTTCCCACACTATAACCAGTAAATTGAAGGGTAGTAACTGTATGAGCAGGTGTGCAGGCAACAACCGTGCATAGCAATGCACTCAATAAAAAGAAAATGCTTCTGTTCATAGCTGTTGTTGGTTGCTGTTGAAAGATACAATTTTAATTAAACCCACTATAATTATTTTAGCCCGAAAAGCCATTTTTAATCCTATTTTTGATTCGCTTAAAAAAAAGATATGGCCTACGAAATTGTCGGAAAACTGGTTGCAAAATTTGATATTGTTCAAAGAACAGAAACATTCAAAACCCGTGAATTTGTGATTGAAAAATCAGAAGACATTGGTGGTAGAGTAATTACCAATTATGTAAAGTTCCAATGTGTTCAGGATAAAACGGCCATGCCGGATAGATTTAATCTTGGGGATGATGTAAAAGTGCAGTTCAATATAAAAGGAACAAAGTGGGTAAAAGATGGCCGGGAAAATTATATTACCAATCTGGATGCCTGGCGCATGGAAACAGTCAAAATGGGTCAGTCCGATTCCGAACCTGATTCCGTAAACTATAACGACATGCCACCTCCCGCCGAGGCAGTGGATGATCTTCCCTTTTAATTTGTATCAAGTAATCGACATGAAAATATGCTAGTTTGAAACTTCCTCAAAAGAGAAAGGCTAATCGTCATAATTATTTTTCCATTTTCAAATTTTCAAACTAGCTTATTTTCAAATTACTCTTACTTTTTAGGATAACC
>CAIYKV010000015.1 GCA_903926855.1 uncultured Bacteroidota bacterium
AATAAAATGTGATTAGTAACATTACGGTAACATTGCGGTAATCATTTGTTCATATTAGATAGCTGCATTGTTAATAAAATGGGATAAACAAAATTTTAGGCCATTCTTCGTTTTATCACCGCAGGTGTGCTGAAGAAATTTGGTATTACTGGTTTGTTTTAGACATTTAGAATGGTGTGTGATTTACAACACGAATAAGTTAAGCCTCAACGCTGCGCAACCTTGTGCAAGGCATCATATATCTTTCGTTAGGAACATAGGGAAGTGAAAAGGTATCCAATAATGGCGAATGAAATATCCGCAACTAATAGCTCTTTTGAGCATGAGGACTTATTAATTCTTCTTTAGCGCTAAATTAAATGTACTCCGAAAGAGATCCCTGCTAAGAGAATGATTTTTGACAGGTACTTTGCGGAGAAATAAAATATTCGTAGCTTTTATTTGATTCAAAGAATTTCAATTAGCAGCTAACTTATTCATCATGAAACGATACTCAATTTCATTTGTATTCTCATTTTTGATATCAATAAATATTTCAGCCCAGACAACTACTTTATGGTATAAACAACCTGCAGATAAATTTGAAGAGAGTATGGTATTAGGTAATGGGAAAATGGGGGCTTCTGTTTTAGGGGGGATGGCTACGGATACGATTTTTCTAAATGATATTACCTTGTGGAAAGGCGGACCGGTAAACCCCTATATAAAACCCGAAGCTTATAAAGACCTGCCTGCAGTAAGGGAAGCTTTGCGGAATGATAATTATAAACTGGCCGACCAGCTAAATAAAAAATTGCAAGGCCCTTTTTCAAGTGCCTATTCGCCGCTGGGAAGCTTTTATCTGAATTTCGATCAGAAAGGCAATCCTGAAAAATATGTGCGTGAATTAAATATCGGGAATGCAATTGCCAAAGTATCCTACGAATATAATGGGGTAACATTTACGCGTGAGTATTTTGTTTCATATCCGGATCAGGTAATGATGATCAGGCTTACTGCTGATAAAAAAGGCATGCTCAATTTTACCATCAATTTTGCCAGTCCTTTACACCACAGTGTTTCAGTATCCGATACCATTTTGGAAGCCAAAGGATATACAGAAGGAAAGCAGGGTTTGCCGGGAACTAAATTTACCAGTTTATTCAAGATCAAAAAAACAGACGGTCAGTATCAACAGGCTGATTCCAGCATCGGAATAATAAATGCAACAGAAGCTGTCGTGTATATTTCAACTGCCACCAGTTTTAACGGCTATAACCGAGACCCCTATCTTGATGGCTTGAATGACTACAAACTGGCAAAAGCCATTCTTTCAAAAGCCACAAAAAAAGAATATGAACACATTAAAAAAGCGCATATTCAGGATTTCCAGAAATATTTTAACCGTGTAAGTATTCAATTAGGTAAAAAAACGCCTGTACCGGATCTGCCTACTGATGAGCGATTGATGCGATATACAAACGGTGCCGAAGATAAAAATCTGGAAGCTTTGTACTTTCAGTTTGGCCGGTATCTATTAATCAGTTGTTCAAGAACCCAATATGTTCCGGCCAATTTGCAGGGGTTATGGAACCCCTTTCTCAATCCGCCATGGGGCAGCAATTACACAACCAATATTAATACAGAAGAGAATTATTGGTTGGCTGAGAATACCAATCTTTCAGAAATGCATGCGCCTTTGCTTAGTTTTTTGGAGAATCTTTCAGAAACCGGGAAGGTTACAGCCAAAACATTTTATGGTGTTAATGGCTGGTCTGCTTCCCATAATTCAGATATCTGGGCAATGACGAATCCTGTGGGAGACGGCAAGGGTAGTCCCCAATGGGCCAACTGGACTATGGCAGGAACCTGGTTGAGTTCTCATGTTTGGGAGCACTATTTGTATACACTTGATAAAACATTTCTTGCTACTAAAGGGTATCCGCTATTAAAAGGTGCCGCTATTTTTTGCCTCGAATTTTTAGTGGAAGATAAAAAAGGAAACCTAATCACCTCTCCTTCTGTTTCACCAGAAAACAAATATGTTGCAGATGATGGATACAAAGGATATACATTATACGGGGCTACCTGTGATCTTGCATTGATCCGTGAATGCTTTCAAAATACCATTCAGGCGTCCGAGATTTTACAATTGGATACCGCTTTCAGAACAAAGCTGAAACAGGCACTTGTTCGATTATATCCCTACCAAATTGGCAAAAGAGGTAATCTTCAGGAATGGTATTATGATTGGATAGATGGGGAAACCAGCCATCAGGCTCAATCGCATCTTTTTGGTTTATATCCGGGTCATACCATCACACCTGAGCAAACACCAAATGAAGCAAAAGCGGCAGGTGTATCCCTGGACATCAGGGGTGATTCTACAACCGGATGGTCAAAAGCCTGGCGAATGAATTTATGGGCAAGATTATATAATGGAGAACATGCCTATCGGCTATTTCATTCACTATTGAAATATGTTAAACCTGCAAATACTTTAAAAGCCAATTATAGAAATGGTGGCACGTATCCGAGTTTGCTGGATGCACATCCCCCTTTTCAGATTGATGGAAATTTTGGTGGAACCGCCGGTATTGTAGAAATGCTGATGCAATCAGATCTGGGTCAAATTAAGCTGCTTCCTGCTTTACCAGAAGCATGGTCTGAAGGCTCGGTGAACGGTTTATGTGCAAGAGGTGGATTTGAAATCTCGATGGCATGGCAAAACAAACAACTGACTTCACTGCATATTCTATCTAAAGCAGGAGGAAGAACAAAATTGATTTATGGAAAGACAATAAAAGAAATCACACTAAAAAAAGGGGAATCAAAAAATATCACACTTTGAAAAATTGCTGAAATATGCTGCCACATTTACATTCCAGGAGATCATTTCTGGCAAAATCTGTTCAGGCTGGCATAGCCAGTTACTCTTTTATTCAGGAAGTTTCGGCTTTTGTTCCTTCCCCTGAAAGAGAAAATGAAAACCAGCACCTGACTATTTTATTCCAGGGTGATTCAATTACAGATGGTAATCGAGGGCGATCGGCAGATCCTAATCATATAATGGGACATGGCTATGCCTTTAGTATTGCCAGCAGGGTTGGTGCCCGTTTTCCTGAAAAAGGTTTGTCGTTTTATAATAGAGGCGTGAGTGGCAATACAATTACAGATATGGCTGAGCGATGGGTGAAAGATACCCTGGCAATTTCACCGAACGTAATAAGTATTTTAATTGGTGTGAATGATACAAATTCAGTAGTTAACAAGAAATCTCCTGTTACGGTTGAAAAATATGAAGAAGTATACCGTCTTTTACTGCAGCAAACCTATCAGCAATTTCCGGATTGTTTACTTGTCTTGTGCGAACCTTTTATTCTTCCGGTCGGAAATATCAAAAAAAATTGGGATGGATGGAAAGAGGACATTACGAAAAGACAAAAATTGGTTTTAGAACTTTCAACCGAATTTCATACCGTATTTGTTCCCTTACAACAGGTATTTTTAGATGCCTGCAAAAGAGCTTCAGCTGACTATTGGATCTGGGATGGTATTCACCCCACCTATTCCGGCCATGAACTTATCACTAAAGAATGGCTAAAACAAACCTCAAAGCGTTTACCGTTCCTTCGTAAACTTTGTTAGTATGTTATATGATCCAATACCCCCGATTATGAGGTATTAAGACAAATGACCCACTTTTGATTATATGCGAAATTTGAAAGATACTTCTGCACTTATGTAAGGTTTGCATATAATTGAAAGACTACCTTTTGCCTGTAAAATTATCTGCACCCTCCCCAAAAAAGGTTTTACGATAGTGATCATTACTAGAAATGCATTTTATAGAATGCTCCATACTACCTGTATTCTTTAATATGAATATTAGATTATGAACTGAACAATAAAAAAAGGAATAATAAATCCGGAACAAACAAGGGATACGCTGGCAAGAAATAATATTCACTAACCCGCAATTGAATACCCAAACAATGTAAATAATTAAAAATCATACAATGAAAAAAGAAAAAAAGAAAACCATGCCGGTTGTAAAAAGCAATAAAAAGGCAGGAGTAATTATAGACAGTAATATAATACCGCCAGTAGTGGAAAGAACAAAAGCTACCTCTGGAGGAGGTCTGGCTAATGAAGGCACTATTGTTTCCTATGAGGAAGAGCGTTAATTGGGTTATTGGCTTTGGTTACTGCCCCGTTCCTTCGTATTTTAGTCGTATTTGCTTTTATATTCCTTCGGTTATAACCGAAGCGGCTTCGATGGTAACCGAAGGAATATAAAAGAACCTTCGATTGCAATCGAAGGAATATAAAAGCAAACACAAAGGAAATACGAACAAATCAGCATATTAATGACAGTTAAATCACTATCCAAAGTCCATCGTGGTAAATGGGGTTGTTAT
>CAIYKV010000016.1 GCA_903926855.1 uncultured Bacteroidota bacterium
AGTCTACAAATTGGAAATAAAGGATGAGGAATTAGATGAATTATAACCAATTCAATTTTCTACCGCGCTGAAACCATTTTATTGCACCTGATACAAGAAAAATGTAGCGAATAATTGTTGCGAAATATTAGCCAGATTCTTAGTAAATTTATAAGGCAATTAATATTTAAAGCTCTTTCACACTCACCAGAATTTTTGCAAAAGAACGAAGTTGTTTTTTGACACCTGCAAATCCCTTAAAAATCAAAAAGACCCACCGAAGTGAGTCTTTCTAACTGATTGAAAATCAAGTGCCCCAGGCGGGAATTGAACCCGCACTCGCGTTGCGGCGAACAGGATTTTAAGTCCTGCGTGTCTACCAATTCCACCACCAGGGCTTGTCCTATTTCCCTAATCAGGGAAGTCACAAAAAATCCCGTCCCTTCTTGTCCGGGACGGGATTTTGAGCGAAAGACCGGGCTCGAACCGGCCACCCCGACCTTGGCAAGGTCGTGCTCTACCAAATGAGCTACTTTCGCCTTTCATCACACCAGCCTAAGCCGGGAGATTATCTATTCAATTTTCCGCCTTCGCTAGGGCTTCGGCGGACGAGTAAGAACTAAATTGGGAGTGCAAAAATAGCCATCCACAGTTCCTGACAAAATTTTTTATTCCCTTTTTACTTGTATTCGGGCTTATACTGAGAGCTCTTCTGCACTTCTACATCGGGCTTGCCTTTGTAGCGTTGGTTATACAGGCGATAACAGCCACCCAATACAAAAGCCAGTATACAGAATACCTGCAGATAAAATAAAAACCTTGATGAATTTACCCAGTTTTTGGTAAAATCTTTTTCGGTTGACTCGTTCGTTTCGTGTGACATAGTTTGAAATTGCTGTGCAAAAATAAGGTACCGCAACAAATTATAAAACCTTCTTTTTAATAATTTCCTTAAAACGCTCGTGTCCACGCATAAAATACTGCCAAATTACCAGGCCATGGTATACACCTTCCAATGAATTCAGGGGTTTCAGCGGATATTGCCGGTAGACCTTTTTCGTAAGCCATCTGCGAATAACACTGAAGTGGGCCCGTAAAATGGCCAGAAAAAAGTCCTTATCGCCTGAAAAAAGGCCTTTATAGGCAGAAATCGCATCCAACCCGAACCTGACTGGCAATTTCCAGAGCCGCTCTTTCAACGGTAGATTTTTACGTAGCATGATCAGGTTATTGCGGAAATTCAGGTACACTTTTCGACCACCTCTTGGCAAAGTACCTGCCCCTACATGGTAAACTACTGATTGTGGACAAGCATAAATCCGATATCCGGCCAGTTGTATGCGCCAGCAAAGATCAATTTCTTCCTGGTGGGCAAAAAAATCGCCATCAAAACCACCCAACTGATGAAATAACTGAGACCTTATAAACAAGGCGGCTCCCGAAGCCCAGAATATCGATTCAGCAACATCATACTGGCCGATATCGGCTTCACACACATCAAATATTCTTCCCCTGGAAAACGGATAGCCAAAACTATCGATCCAGCCACCCGCCGCGCCGGCGTATTCAAATAATGAGGGTTGATGATATGATAATAGTTTAGGCTGACAAGCCCCAATATGGGAATCTGATTCCATCAGGTCAATAATGGGTTCTATCCAGCCTGGTGTAACGGAAACGTCGGAATTCAGTAATATATAATAGTCTGATTCTACTCTTTTCAAAGCCCAATTATACCCTCCGGCAAATCCCTCATTGGTAGGGTGCTCCAGGATTTCGATTTCGGGGTATTTTTCCTTTACCAGTGCAACCGAATCATCTGTTGAAGCATTGTCAGCTACAATTATGCGCATATTGCCATAGCTAGACTGGGTTACCGTGGGTAAAAAATTAGCCAGGTGATCCCTTCCATTATAATTCAGAATAACAACTGCAACACGCGGTAAGGCCAAGGGAAAAATTTTGCACGAAAATAAGGGGTTGCGTTGGGATATTACTAACTGCCTAGTCCCCAATTAATCAAATACCTTACTTCAGTAGGCACAGTATGTACCCTTTTTATTGCTGTTCTTTTCCCCAAACGTACGATAATGATCTTTTTTGAGGGTATCACAATAATATATTGGCCTAAAATACCCCTGGCATAAAAGATCTGTTTGTGTTCCGGATCAATCCACCATTGGTATCCATAATAATCACAGGCTTTCCCTGTATTATCGGTAATACCACAAGGTGTAATAGATCTGGCATAATAGTCACTATCAATGATCGGTACCCCCTTCCATTTACCACTGTCAAGCATCAGTTTTCCAATTCGTGCAAAATCGCGGGTATTGGAATTAAAACAGCAATAGGCTTTTTCGTTTCCCGCTTCATGATCGGTACTCCATAAAGCCGGATGGGCAGCACCCAGGGGTTGCCATAATTTTTGGGCTGCATAATCGCTTAAAGAACTGCCTGTTGCTTTTTCCAGTAATAAGCCCAGTAATTGGGTATCGCCGCTTTTATATTCGTGTATACTACCCGGTTGTTTTACCATTTTAACTCCGGTTGCTGTTTTATATGCATCTGCACCATAATACAATTCTGCTGTAACGGATAAGGGATTGATATACGATTCATCCCAATTAGTACCACTACTCATGGTAAGCAGGTCAATGATTTTTAGTTTCGCCTTTTCCCCTTCTTTGAATTCAGGCAGAAAATCGCCAACCGATTCCTGTACCGATTTAATTTTCCCTTCTTTAATCGCTACACCAATTAATAAACTGGTAATACTTTTTGCCATAGAGAAGGAGCCAGATAAGGAACTATCACTATACCCATCCCAATATTTTTCAAATACTATCGAATCATTTTTTATCATTAACAATCCCACTGATTTCAGGTTCTCAAGCAAATTGGTCAATGTATCGGGAAGTACTGCTTTATTATACTGTTTCGATACCTGCCATGGCTGAAAATTGCCGGTAGCAACGGTATTATTCGTGAAATGTTTGTAATCATCAATTTTTGCAAAATTGTAATAGGCAGCTTTAAAAAGATAGGTTCTGCCACTTATCCATGCAAATAAGGAGAACACAAGAATAAAGAGGGCAAGAACCCTCAGAATACGTTTTATCAGTTTCATAAGTAAGTCAATTGATGAATGATCATATTCTAAATTACAGAATTATCCCAACCAGCCATCCCCGTTTCTGCAAGAATCCAGATAAAGCATAAGAGCGGTTCTTTTCCTATTTCACCGGAACTACCCAAAAAGGCACATGCAAGTAATAATTTGCTAAATGGAGTCCTATTATTCCTAATTATTCATTTATCTTAGCACTCAATTCAACATATATGCGATTTTTACGTCTCAATCTTGACTTTCTAGACCATCCTTTTTAATTAATTAATAATTATTAATAATTATTAATTCCTCTATCGCGTAATACCTATTCATTTATTCAATTACCAATTGTTAATTATTAATTGTTAATTATTAATTACTTCTCCCATGCATATACAGGTAACTTCTCCCAATACAGCTTATTATTTAGCATTAGAAAATCGATTTGGTGCGCATAATTATCATCCTTTGCCGGTAGTACTGGAGAGAGGTGAGGGTGTTTATTTATGGGATGTGGATGGCAAACGATATTATGATTTTTTGAGTGGTTATTCGGCGGTGAATCAAGGGCATTGTCATCCTGCTATTCTGGCAACATTAATAGAGCAAAGTAAGCGGTTGACCCTTACATCACGTGCCTTCCACAATAACTTATTGGGGGAATATGAAAAGTATATCACCGAGTATTTCGGATACGATAAAGTATTGCCTATGAATACTGGTGTTGAAGGTGGGGAAACTGCGATTAAATTGGCGAGACGATGGGCATATACCCAAAAAGGAGTTGCAGAAAACAAGGCAAAGATCATTTTTGCCGAAGGTAATTTTTGGGGAAGAACTCTTGCTGCTATTTCTGCGAGCACAGATCCAAGTAGTTATAAAGGTTTTGGGCCATTTATGCCCGGTTTTGAAATTGTTCCTTACAATGATCTGGTGGCATTGGAGAAAGCTTTTCAGGATCCAAATGTGGCTGCATTTATGGTAGAACCCATACAGGGGGAAGCCGGAGTTGTTTTACCAAATGAGGGTTACCTGAAAAAAGTAAGTGCACTTTGTCAGGAATATCATGTGCTTTTTATAGCGGATGAGATCCAGACCGGATTGGCAA
The DNA here is from genome assembly GCA_903926855.1 of uncultured Bacteroidota bacterium. Lineage (GTDB taxonomy): Bacteria > Bacteroidota > Bacteroidia > Chitinophagales > Chitinophagaceae > Sediminibacterium. The sequence continues at coordinate 4,200 of CAIYKV010000016.1, forward strand.
GAACGGGTAAGATGCTGGCTTGTGATCATGAAAATGTAAGACCCGATATACTGATACTGGGTAAGGCCTTAAGTGGTGGTTTTTTACCTGTATCCGCTGTTTTAGCAGATGACCACATCATGATGAATATTAAACCTGGTGAACATGGATCTACTTATGGAGGAAATCCATTGGCATGTGCGGTGGCCATAACTGCTTTACGGGTATTAAAAGAGGAACAGATGGCGGAAAATGCGGAGAAGATGGGGTATTTATTCCGTTCTGAATTGAGCAAACTGGAATCCCCATTTATCAATACGATCAGGGGAAAAGGCTTACTCAATGCCATTGTGATTTCGCATAGCAATCCGGATGCAGCCTGGGAGCTTTGTTTAAGTTTAAAAGATCTCGGTTTACTGGCCAAACCTACACATGGAGATAAGATTCGTTTTGCACCTCCCCTGATCATTACAAAAGATCAGATATTGGAGAGTGTGGCGATTATTGAAAAGGGATTATCCGGTTTATAGATGCAGTTATCCGATTCATCTATCAGTATCTTAGTTGTATAACCTTGTATTAAATCAGTTTATTATCTATTGCATACCTGATTAATTCAAGGTTATTCTGAAAATGCATTTTTTCAAAAACCCTTGATCGAAATGTGCTGACGGTGTTATTGGTAATGACTAGTTCTTTGGCGATATCGGATATGGATTTACCAGAGGCAAGTAACTTAAACACTTCCAGTTCCCGGTCGGTAAGATTTTCTATCAGGTGATTGTGTGAGGTATTGCCGAATGCGTCTGCCAATATATCGGCCACTTCGGCATTTAGGTATTTTTTGCCGGACAGTACCTGGTTCACGGCTTTTACCAATTCATTTGCTGCGGATCCTTTTGTTAAATAACCCATGGCACCGGCTTTAATGGCCCTTACCGCATATTGGTCTGGCGCATGCATACTTAAAATCAGTACTGGTGTTTTGGGCGAAAATTCTTTGATGGCTTTAATGGCTTCGAGACCTGAATCACCGGGTGGCATAGAAATATCGCAAATAATCACATCCCATTTTTCTTTTAGTACTTTTTTGATCAGGTCAACAGAATCTGAAACATCTATAATTTCAGCTGATGTGTAGGTGTCGTGTAATAATCTTTTGATACCCTCACGCACAAGGGTATGGTCATCTGCCAATAGTATTCTCATAGGTTAGGATTAAACAGTCAGGTATACAACCAATAGGGTTATACCTCCCATCAAACGCACATTTCACCATTGATTATCGAAAACAAATAGTCTTTTTATTTAGACAATTTGGTTATCTATTGCATATTTAATCAGTTCTAAATTGTTGTGGAACCCCATTTTCTCAAAAATTCTTGCCCGAAATGTGCTGATGGTATTTGCATTCAGGCTAATTTCATGTGCAATCTCTGAGATTGTTTTTCCTTTAGCGAGCATAATAAATACTTCCATTTCCCGGTCTGAAAGTTGCTCCAGTGTTTTTCGGTTTGTACTATTTTCAAATGCATCTGCCAACACAGTCACTACATCCGGGGTTAGGAATTTTTTACCCGACAAAACATGGTTCACAGCATTCACCAGTTCAAGGGTAGCGGCTCCTTTGGTTAAATAACTGGAAGCGCCTGATTTAATAGCCCGAACTGCATATTGCTCGGGGGCATGCATACTCAAAATGATCACGGGTGTGGTTGGCGTATGTTCTTTTATTTTTTTGATGGCTTCCAAACCAGAGTCGCCTGGAGGCATGGAAATATCAGAAATAATCACATCCCATTTACTCGCCCATACCTGTTTCAGCAATTCTTCAGAATCAGACACATCTACAATTTCGGCTGTAGGATATGCCTCTATTAAAAGCATTTTAATTCCCTCCCGAACAATGGTATGATCATCGGCAATTAAAATTCGCATTTGGTTAGTTTTTAGGTATGATGATAAATATGGTAGTCCCTTTTCCTGCTTCACTTTTAATTACTAAACTGCCATTTATGGAAAGGCTTCGCTCCCGCATGCCTACCAACCCCAACTTTGACCGACTTTCCAAAGGATCAAAACCAATCCCATTATCCTGAATACATAAATGAATATCCTCCCCTTTTTCCTGGATGGAAACGGTTACCTGTGTTGCTTGTGCATGGCGCATGATATTGGTTAATGATTCCTGGCAAATTCGGAACAATTCATTTTTTATTTTATCTGAGAGTGACTCGTCGTTCAGGTATGAGGTAAATTCGCAGGGTATTCCATTGGCAATCGAGAATTCCTTACATTGCCATTCAAGTGAGGCATTTAATCCTAACTCGTCAATCATTCCAGGCCTTAATTCAGAAGCAATCTTTCGGATACTGTTGATTAATATTTGTGAAGTAGCTGATGCATGTTCTATTCGCTTTCTTGCCGCTTCTCCCAGATCAGATAAGCGAATGTTTAACCAGTCAACATCCATTTTAATCACTGAAGCAAGCTGACCCAATTCATCATGTACTTCCCTGGCAAGATGCTTTCTTTCTTCCTCCCGAATATGTTGCAGGTGGTTAGACAGGTTTTTCAGTTGCCTATTCATTTCCGTAAGCGATTCTTCTGAATTTTTTCTTTCAGTAATATCACTACTTATGCCTATGATGCCTATAATATTATCATGATCATCACGAAATGGGAACTTATTGGTTAGCAGATATTTAAATTCTCCATCTTTATTTACAAATGGTTCCTCCTTATTTATTAATGGCTCTCCTGTTCTTATAATTCTGGAGTCTTCCTCATAATATGATTGAGTAATTTCATTATCTCCAAAAATTTCTGTTATTGATTTCCCAAGGCTTTGTTCTTCAGAATCAAAACCCATTGCCAAAAAGCTGGCTTTATTATTAATGATATGATTTAGGTATTTATCCTTTACATAGATATAATCTGGCAGATTATCGATTAAAACCCTTAATAATTTTCTTTCCTTAACGAGTTCTTTCTCCGCTTCTTTTCTGTCGGTAATATCTACCATAATTCCACGTAGTCTGTCAGTTACGCCTTCTTCTTGAACTACTGTAACAAAATCAGCCAACCAGATTACTCCTCCATCCGCAGTTATCATTCTATACTCAAACTTGTGGTTTTGTTTTTTACCAATATGTTCATCAGAAAAAGCGATAGCAGAAATTCGGTCATCCGGATGCATATGGGTAGCCCAGAAGCCTGGTTCATCAAGCCATCTGCTGATTGGGTACCCTAATAGTTTTTCAGCATGGCTACTTACATATGAAAAATTAAGCGAGTCAATATCAGATTCCCAAACAATGCCGTCAATACTATTTACCAGAGAATTGAATTTTGCCTGTGTTCGTGCGATGGCTTCTTCTGCCAGTTTTCTATGCGTAATATCCTGCATGGCGCCGATCATGCGAATGGCTTTACCATGCATATTCCGGATGATGATTCCTTTATCGTGTACGAAAGCATACTCACCATCCGCTTTTTTATACCGGTATTCGCTAGACCAATTCGCTACTTTTCCTTTTAATAAATTGTTGATATTATCGAAAACCAGGGGACGATCATCGGGGTGAATATTGTTGAAAGATGTAATCTTATTTCCAGATTCTATCTTGTATCCAAATATTTTTTCATACCCGTCACCCCAGTACAAATGATTATTAATCAGATCCCAGTCCCAAATTGCGTCAGAAGTTGCCTGCGTTACGTAAGTAAATCGTTCGTTGCTTTCTTTTAGCGCCTGTTCACTCAATTTTCTTTTTGTAATGATTCTTCCAATACCCAGTATACCTGTAATTTCTCCCCTTTCATCACGCATGGGTACTTTTGTGGTTAACAACCAAACTGTATTTCCGGACTTATCAATAAAACTTTCCTCTACATTGTATACTCCCTCTCCTGTTTTTACTACTTTCATGTCATCGGCATACCCTTTGACGCCTAATTCAGCATTAAAAATATCCAGATCGGTTTTGCCAAGCGCATCCTCTTCATTATCTATATGCATAAGGTCCATATCCACCTGGTTGGTGATTATCTTTCTTCCTAATCTGTCTTTTACATAAATAGAATCCGGCAAATTATCGATCAGTGTACGTAATAGTTTACGTTCCGTATTTACTTTTATTTCAAATTGTTTGCGGTCTGTGATATCCTGTATAATACCATACCATTTGATAATAGTCCCGTTAGAATCTCTCAACACCTGGCCAACCGTATAATGATAGAACTCCTGATGTCCGGCCATTTTAAGTTGGAGATCCAGTTCATAATTTCCGCCAGTTTTACTTGACATTTCAATGGCATTCTTTAGCCTTGCAGCATCTTCAGGAATATAAGAAGCGATGAATTCTTCAAATGATGGCGGACCCATTTCCGGGTTACGTGCAAAAAGCCGGAATAACTCATCAGACCAACTTACTTCTTTTGTTTTACAGTCAAACTCCCAGTCACCTAACCCGCCCACATATTGCGCATTTTTCATACGCCTTTCATTATCCCTGATTACCTGTTCTGTTTTCTTTCTTTCTAAAATATTTCTAGCAATACCCATTAAAAAAAGAGGTTTCCCATCCTGATCAAAAACAGGGGTCAATTTAGTCTCTACTATCACTAGACCTGCAGGCAATGCAACTTCTTCTTCATAAATGATGGTTCGCTTCTCATCAAGTGCCAGGTGATAATGTATCATAGCTGCCTGAGCAGCTTCTTCAGGAAGTACTTCCCATACAGTTTTCCCAATTAATTGTTCTGTCCTAAGTCCCGTAAAACTCAGGTAGGCTGTATTTACTTTCACACAACGAAAAATATCATTTGACTCAACCGCCATTAAAAACATCAGATCTGTAGTATTATTAAAAATCAGGTCTGCCCATTGGATACTTTCCGCCAATTTTTTCTCACCTAAGATTCTATCAGTAATATCATGCGCTAAAATAAGAGAAGCTGATTTTCCGTCGTAGATAATTTGTTCAGATTTGGTTTCAACATAGATTATGGTTCCATCCTTTTTTTGGTGACAGCTATAGGGTAGGGATTCTTTCTGATTATCCAATTGTCCGGGTTGGGCTTTTGCAGCAAGATCTGTGATTTTCATTCCCAGAAAA
>CAIYKV010000017.1 GCA_903926855.1 uncultured Bacteroidota bacterium
CCACAAAACGGCGGGTAACCAGTCTTTGTGCCATTTGTTCCCCGTGGACCAGGATTTTGCCGGCAGCAATTGCCTTTTTGGCATAAATACCATAACCGGCAATGGCGTTCCCACGCATTACATATTTTTTTTGTAACCGCTCGTGACGGGCAATTCCTTCTGCAATCATGTGTCGTAAAAAGCCTGCCTGCCCAATTCCATCCTGTTGCAGGATATAATCGGCTGATCCTTCGTATCCGTCACTATAAAATACCGAACAGGTAAAATTGATCTCCAGAAAAAACAATTCCCCTTTTTCATTCATTCTGAAATCGAGACGACCATACCCCACACCATTAAAAGCGGTAAAGATTTTTTGTGCGGATTGACGTAATAGATTGTCGATTACCGGATCATTGCAGGGAATATTCGCATCCGGATGTAATTCGGAAGTTTTCAGCGAATAGGTTTTAAAATGAAAACCTTCGGGGAAAATATATTCGATTGGTTTAAAAGCGGTTACCGTTTTACCATCTGCATTGGCAGCAACCAAAACAGTAAATTCTCTTCCATCTATATATTCTTCCGCAAGCAGCTGGTCGTAATTTTCCAGCAAAGAATTTACTTTGTTCAATAATTCTTCTTGGGTATGCACCAAGGATTGATCATCTATTCCCAAACTATCTCCCGCTTTGCCTGGTTTTATAAAAACAGGAAATGATAAAAGAGAAACTACGGCATTAATATCTTCTTCATTTTCAATCAATACATAAGCCGGTGTTTTTACGCCTTCGCAATACGCTACATATTTCATCAGCTCTTTCGGTGGATCATACAAAAGCATAGAAGGCCCGGTATACGGCAAGCCCAATAATTCTAATGTATAGATTACATCAATAGAAGGCACTTCCCATTCCAGGTAGCCTTCGCAAAGGTTTACAAAAATATCATAACCCTTATGCTGCAGTGCTTTTAATTGCTTGTAGGTGGTTAATTTATTGAGTGAGATATGGTCTACCTGGTGTTCGGGTAAGAGTGAAGAAAGGTTACGCGGCGGATCGTAGTATTGGTAATCAACTGCGGTGGTTGAATAATCAGGTTGTAACACACAAACTTTCATAATATTCATTGATGAGTTGATCGAAACAACTCTTTGTTTTAGATTTCCCTTGCACCCACTCTTTGTATAAACTTACGAATTGACCACAATATCCTGTTTAAAGATCTTTATACATATTCTTTTTTTCTGCGGAAAGCATCATTGATGATCTCAGTAACCAGGTCAGAGAAAGTGCAGTCGCTCATCCGTAGTATGGCACCGATAGAAGTATAGTTTTCATCTTCACTGATACCGCATTGCGCATTTACTTCCAATACAAATAGTTTACCGCTTGCTTTATCCATTCGGATATCTACCCTTGTGTAGCCGGTTCCCTTAACAGCAATATACGCATCCAGGCTAATCTGTTTAATGGCTGCATGGAGGGATGGGTCGGGTAATTGGTATTGATAAAAATCGGCTTCTTCCGGCATGGGTGTTTCTTCTTCATAGATTTCCCATAAACGATCAAAGGATAAAAATTTTTCGGTATCCTTTAAGGAGGCATGAAATACTCTTTCAACCGGAGTATAAATTTTACACAATTCCGGTTCGGTGTAAGAGCCAACAATCATTACGGTAAACTCAGGACCATCAATAAAGGATTCTGCAATTATACCATCAGCCGCCAGGTTCCATCCCCGATACCCTTCAAACATACGCTGCACCTGTTCAGCTAATTCATTTGTGGTATGAACTACATTTTTAATACCCACGCCCATACTTCCTCCGGAAACAGCCGGTTTAACAATAACCGGCGACCCAAGTTTTTCGATAATCGTATAAAGATCCTGATCCTTTGTTTGAATGATCTCCCAATCAGGCGTTGCCACTCCGGCTTTTTCAAAAGCCTTTTTCATAGGAATCTTGGAAGTAGTAATGCGATAAAAATATTCATCCGAACCCGTATATACCATTCCTTTTTGCTCCAGCAACTGTACAACCGAAACACCGGGTGTTCCATTTACTTCGTCGCCATCACATAAGTTCAGAATCAGCGGAAAATTTTTCAACTCTTCCTTCTCGGTCAATATTTTATGAATAATGATGGGATAATCTTCCAGTGTTACCGGTTGCCATTGCCAGGCAAGACCTAATTGCTGAAATGTTTTTTCATACTCAGCAATGCTTTGCGAAAAATCGTAATAGTAATCGATATTATCATCCTGTGTTACCAGGTAAGGAGCCAATACCCATACTTTTAATGCAGCCAAAGGAACAGAGGGAATAAAATCAACTGGGAGCGACATGTAAATTATTTCTTCGTTCGTTTTTGCAACTGCTCGTGAATAAAATCGGTTAGTCTGTATTGGGCCACTTCTGTTTCGGAAAGGTGTGCGGCGCCTTTAATTCTATGCAGACAATTACTGCTGCTGCAATAGCAGTCAAATGGCTGAACCATATCCCATTCGGTAGAAGGATAAAAGAATAGCAATTCATCCCCGGGTTGTATTTCCTTTAATGCTACCAGTTCCATGGTAGTGGTATTAAAAAAAACATTGGGATTACAGCTATGGTTGATGTATTGTAAAAACTCGGGTTGTAAAGTAATATGCCTGTTCTCTCCAGTTTGAACCGTAAGGTAGGTAGGCAATTCCAATACCTGGTCCGCAGCAAAACAGCAGATAGTTTCTTCCTTATCAAAAAAAGCAGTAGCGTGTAATGATTTTTCGCCTGTAACGGAGTTTTGCATAATGTCAGCAAAACCGTGTTTGCTTAGCATAGTATATGCCGTTGTAAGTGCTTTTATCATAATGCTTTGAATGGTGTTAGTAGAATAAGTTTAAATTTCAATAAAATAAAGAAGCTTATTAAATTTCTAAGCCTTTAATACTCCACATTTAAGCCTTAATTGTTAACAGAATAGGCAATCATTAACAGAAGTTAAACAACATACATCTATTTCATTTTTAACTACTTTATAAGATACCGCAGGTTGTTTTATAAAAATTGGGTGTTTTAACGGTTGCCTGGTTTTATTCTCATCATTAAATTCGTAATCCAATTATGCGTAGGTATATCCGGTAATTATACCTGGTTAGTATACAGTACCCCCCAATGGATACTTGATTAGGTGGCTCTGTAATTATCTGTTATCTGATAAAATGGCCCCCAACATTTTATCATCTTGGTAACCAAAACTGCTTGCATGCTAAACAGAAAAATCAAGTTGCTGATTGCTGATGATCATTCGGTATTCAGAACGGGTTTAAAAACATTTCTATCACAGATACCCCATTTGGAAATTGCCGGTGAAGCCGGTAATGGGCAGGATTTGATGAAACTGGCGATAAATCTTAACCCCGATGTGATCATAACCGATCTGGATATGCCAGTCATGAGTGGCATACAGGCTACTAAGGAATTATGTAAACGGATACCCTATTGCCGGGTAATTGCCCTTACGGTTCATGCCCGGGAAGAATCTATTCTCCGAATGCTGGAAGCCGGTGCCCTGGGTTATGTGTTGAAAAGTGCTGACACAACTGAAATTGTTGAAGCAATAGAATCGGTTGATCTGTATAAACCCTTTTTCTGCAAAGCCATTTCTGAAATGCTTACCACCATTATCACCCGCGATTTTAAAGTACCGGTGGCAGAAACGGTTTACCTGACGGAAAGAGAAAAGCAAATCGTACAATTAATTTGTCATGAACATACCAGCAAAGGCATTGCGCATATACTTTGTCTTAGTAAAAGAACGATAGAAGGGCACAGAAGGCGTATCATGGATAAGGTAGGCGCAAAAAGTATCGCCGGGGTTATTGCGTTTGCGTACGAAACAGGAATATATAAAAAGCCCGTTCCATAATGAATGGGAAATTAAACGAGCAGTGAGCCTTACCAGGCTCACTGCTTCATCAAAAACAAATCTTAGCCCTTAATAGCCCCAACCCTTCAGCACTTTCAAATCCGCTGCAGCACATTCCAAAGGGGTTTTGGCCTGGTATGATTCCTGTTCTATAATAAAATGCTGGGTTCCGTTTTGTTTAGCCAGATCAACAATGGCTTTTACATTGGCTACACCGGTACCTAATATGGTGCTGTCAAAGCCGTCATTCATTTCTCCTTTACCGCTGGATTTCATTTCATCTTTTACATGCATGGAAATAAAACGACCCGGGTAGCGACTGATAATCTCATACGCATTGGCACCTGTTCCATACAAATTACCGATATCTAATTGCTGGGTAACGAGATTGGGGTCTGTATACTGTAGAATGATATCAAATACCTTGATCCCTTCCAGACTTTGCGTAAACTCAAAATTATGGTTATGGTACCCGAAACGCATATCCCATTTCCGGCATAACTCGCCACATCTGTTAAAAACGATCATATATCGTTTCATATCGTCTATATTCTTTCTCAGGGTTTCGTCGAACCATGGACTAATCACAAATTGCTGACCAACAGTTGCAGCATCTTCTACGGTAGCTTTCCAGGCGTCTGTAAAATCTCTTTTTTGTTCATTCCAATGTTCTTTTCCCAATACCGTATGTCCGCTAAGCATTTTGAGACCATGGTCATTTAATACCTTTTTAAAGTCAAGGGCACTGAATCCATAAAATTTCCGGTTAACATAATTAGCGTGTTCCACATATTGAAAACCCATATCTGAAAGGGCTTTTAAAGTACCCAGGGGATCTTTTTTCATTTCATCCCTAACGGTATATAATTGGATACCTGTAATGGTATTGGCTGCTTGTGAAGCAAATAGTCTGCTTGAAAACAAAGTGCTGCCTGCAATGGCAAAAGCGGTATTCTGAAGAAAATGTCTTCTGGAAGGATTCATGGTAAGCGATTTTATTGACTAATATAGTAAATATACATTTGCTGGTTGCAAGTTTGGGGTTTGGGTTTGAAGTTGTGGATTAGACGTTGGGTAGGTAACTTGCAGTATGAAAACGGCTACGGTACAGGAATTGAAAAAGGAGTTACAGGGGCATACTGCTTCCGAATTGCTTGAATTGTGTTTGCGACTGGCCAAATTTAAAAAGGAAAACAAGGAATTACTTACTTACCTTCTTTTTGAAGCACATGATGAAGAAAGCTATATCATCGCAGTAAAAGAACTGGTAGATGAGGATTTTAATGAATTACCAAGACCCAGTCTCTACCTTACTAAAAAAAGTCTCCGGAAAACACTACGCACCATCAATAAATACATCCGTTATGCCGGTTCAAAACAGGTAGAAGTGGTATTACTCACCTATTTCTGCAAACAACTCAGGAATTCGGGTATTCCGTATCAAAAATCAACCGTACTGGCAAATTTGTATGAAGGCCAGATCAAAAAGATACATGCCGCTTTGCTACTCTTACATGAGGATCTTCAATACGATTATCGGCAGGAACTGATGGGTTTATAAGCCAATTTACCAGTTCTTACAAGATAGAATTAACAGTCTTTAGAACCATTTCCTGCTGCTATTTCAAAACCAAATTCGGTTTTCGCCCATAAATACTGCACCTTTACACTGTTTTCGCTGGCCATTTTATATAATTAAATACGATAAACCCTCATGTACACGCAGATCTGGAGCAAATACCTACCCATTATTAAGATATTATTGAAACGAACAGTGAATGGCGACCAGGTATTGGATCTGAACCGTATCGATTTCGAAAGAGCCGGTAGCGGACGTAAAGCAGGCTACAAATTTACTATCGAATTTACCAAAGGCCGTGTGGCCAATATCATTAGTGGTTCGGCTTTGGCTTCCGATCTGGCTTTTGTAATGCTGGAAGATGCTGCAATCAAGCCCTTATTATTAGGTAATCATTACCTGGTTTCTCTGAATACCAAATTTCAGTTGAGTTTGAAAAATGTTACCCCGAAAGAAGAACTTTCTGAAAATGAGGGTATTGCAAAAGAAACTGCTGAATAATCCGCTTTATTCCTTTACCTGATTAGAAGATTCCTTTTACCATACCTCCATCCAGGGTAATGGTTTGACCGGTTATGTATTTACTAAATGGACTCAATAACCATACAGCCAGGCTGGCAAAATCAGAGGCTTCGCCCAAAGCACCTACGGGAATATTGTGTATAGCAGCTTTTCTGACCTCCTCTATCGATTGACCCGTCTGTTCACTTTTTTTCTGGTAGATCCGATTAATCGCCGCTGTATTATGCGAACCGGGACCGAGTACATTACATGTAATACCGGTAGAAGCAATTTCCAGGGAAAGGGTTTTTACCATTCCCACCACAGCAACACGTAATGAGTTACTCAATACCAGATTTTCCAACGGTTGTTTTACGGAAGAGCTTTCTATATATACAATCCGTCCATACCGAAAAGGAATCATCTTAGGCACCAATGCCTGTGTAATGGCTACTTTCCATCTGAGTAATTTCTTATACGCATCATCCCAATCCTCCAAACTGGTTTCCATTACTGTTTTGGCAGGTGGGCCGCCTGCATTTACTACCATACCATGTACCTGCCTGTTACCTACGGTATCCAGTATTTTTTGAATAATGACTGATTCTGAAATATCGCCTACAATGATCTCTATTTGTAAAGGCGCTTCAGATTGCAGGGCTTTTAATTTTTCTTCTCCTCTTGCTACGGCTATAATTTTCGCGCCTTCTTTTACCAATGCCAGGGTAATAGCCTGACCAAATCCGGAACTGGCCCCCCCTACAATAAATAATTGGTCTTTGATTTGTAAATCCATACTTTAAAAGTAAGCAAGTCAAATGATGGATAGAAATTATCTACTTTATTTAATCCTCTTTGCTGATAAGTTTTCTTCCTAAGATAAAAAATCGTAGCCTTGCCTGTATAACGATTCATAAAACCCTATACAGATATGGCAAGCAAAAAAAAAGAACCCAAAACCCAATCCGTAACATGGCATGATAACCATGTTGAAAATCTTACATTCGGACAAAAAATTGCAGATAGTGTAGCACAGGGAATGGGCTCCTGGAGTTTTATAATCATACAAAGTATTATTGTAGGAATCTGGATGTTGCTGAATATTATCGGGTTCATTAACCATTGGGATCCTTATCCCTTTATACTACTCAACCTTCTTTTCTCTACCCAGGCAGCCTATGCAGCACCGATTATTATGATGGCCCAAAACCGACAAAATGAACGTGATCGTGCTCAAGCCATGGCAGATTTTCAAACTAACCTGGATGCTAAAAAAGAAATTGAAGAATTACAGGTGCAGCTTACACAGATAGAATTGGAGAAATTAGATAAGATCATCCTGATGCTGGAAAAATTAAACCAGCAGGGTAAAGACTAGCATTATTTTTTTGACAACAGTATTTTATGAAATTTATTCAGTTCTGCAATTTCTTCTGCTGTCATTAATTCGTTGTTCTCATATTTTGACTTGAGAAACAATACCCTTTTATGTTGCGGATACCTGCTTAGTATCTCAGAGATTAATTTGCCAATACTTTCATCTTTGGTATAAATGGGCGTGATTACTTCGACTGTTGATTTATGCCGGGTGGGCATTTTTAAGATGATGGCTTCCAGGGTACCCAGCCAGCTCGGAGAAATATCTTTCACATTCTGTGCTTTGGCCAATAAACCCTGTAATTGTTTTTTGCTCAAACTGCCTCTTTCTTCATATTGATGCATGAGGCTCATTACAAATAAAGCATCTGTATTATGTGCGTACACCGCATCCAATACTTTGGCAATGATATCTATGCCGGGTTTCTTTTTATACATGACAAACGAAGATAGTTATATATCTGTTTGTGGTGTTGGGATAAGGGGAATATGGCACACGGAGCACAGAGGCACAGTTTGAGCGGTGCAAAATAGAGCCGAGTGAATTATTAATTGTTAATTGTCTCCCATCTCTCTCCTGCTTTGATAGCAATCGGTAATATATTTTGTTTAGGCGGCAGGGGACATGTGGCAAATTCTGAGAAAGCACATGGTGGATTAAAGGCTTTATTGAAATCTACTATGATTGTTGCTCCGCGCGCTGGTTTTTTTACATACATAAAGCGACCGGCCGGATAGGTTTCTTTGCCGCTGGTAGCATCTCCAAAAATAATGAATAACTCGCCCGGTGATTCTTCGAGAGCATCTAAGCGATAGGGTTGGTTATTGATCATGAATACCAATTTTCCGGGTGTGTTTTGTTGATTGGTTTGTCCGAGTACATTGGTGATAGACACAAAACTATTAGGGGCTTCTTCGAGGTGAGCA
>CAIYKV010000018.1 GCA_903926855.1 uncultured Bacteroidota bacterium
AAAGCGGTAATACCAATATTAGAAGCATGCAGGGTAGAAGCTACATCCACTTTATCTTCTAATTGTTTCTTTTCCGTTTTAGTGGTATTCAGGTTCTGTTCCAGGTTTTGCTTATCAGCACTAAGCTGCGTTTTTTCAGTTGTCAGTTGTTGTTTATCTGCCGTTAGCTGTTTGTTCTCACCTTTTAATTGTTCGATTTCGGCAAACAAGCCATCCACTTTTCCATTTAATTCGCCGATCATCTGTTTTGCCTGGGCCAGTTCTGCATCACTGGCATTTTTCTTTTTCAGGATACTTCCGATATCACCTTTCAATTTTTGAATGGCCGAATTTTTATCTGCGAGGGTTCCCTGTAATTGGATATTATTCTGTGTTAATGAATCTGCTTTAGCAGATACAGTCAGGAATTCCTGTTGTATGGAATTCCTTGCACTATCCACAGTAACAATCTTGGTTTGCAATTGGGTTACCGTTTCATGTGTCTTGCTTTTATCATAGAAAATATACGACCATGTGCCAATCAAGGCTACAATCAGGATTCCGTATATTAGTTTACGGTTATCTTTTTGTTCGGGTGTATTGGGATAGCTGGATGGACTCTGGCTCATGTGTTAAGTTTTAAGGAATCATCAAAAATAATAAAATATGGGTACGTTAACAGATCTGTTGTTATTGGATATTGAAACAGTTCCGGCTCTGGAGTCTTTTACCGATCTCGATTCCAACTGGCAAAGCCTGTTCACGGATAAAATATCTAAAACCGTGCCAGAAGATACTAAGCCCGAGGATGCTTATCGCAGAAAAGCAGGAATTCTGGCAGAGTTCGGGAAAATTATTTGCATATCTACGGCCTATTTTTATGAGGGAGAAGACAAATCACTATCCCTGAAAATCAAAAGTATTGCGGGTGATGATGAGGTAGAAATACTAGGGAATTTTACGGAATTATGTAATAAAATGTATCTCCATCACCGGCATTTCCAATTTGGCGGACATAATATTAGAGAATTTGATATCCCTTATATATGCCGCCGACTGCTTATCAATCAGCTACCCTTGCCAGAATATCTTCAACTCCACGATAAAAAGCCATGGGAAGTCAGGATGTTTGATACCCTTAGCTGGTGGAAATTTGGCGATAATAAGAACTATGTATCCTTGCACCTTCTGGCCAATGTATTAAATATCCCCAGCTCTAAATCGGATATTGACGGGAGTATGGTGCAGGATGTATATTACAAAGAAAAGGACCTGCCCCGAATCGTATCTTATTGTCAGCGGGATGTAGTGGTTACAGCTAATATCATTCTCCGTTTTCAAAACCTGCCCTTGCTTACTGAGAACAGGATCCAGATCGTCTAATTTTTGCCCTTTCATTTACATTGGTAAATCCTGTTTACAAGTTTTTGCATCATTTTTTCGTGATTCGTGGTTTGTCCTACATCTTTGCAACCATGTCTGCAGAAAAGATCATAGGCGAATGGAAGAAAGGGAGCTTTAAGCCAATTTACTGGCTTGAGGGAGAAGAAAGCTTCTTTATTGACCAGGTGATTGAGTATGCCGAACATAAAATACTGACCGAAGCTGAGTCGGGATTTAACCTTACTGTTTTTTATGGAAAAGATGCGGATTGGGCGGCGGTTGTGAATGCCTGCAGACGGTACCCGATGTTTGCTGAACGACAGGTAGTATTACTAAAGGAAGCGCAGCAAATGCGGGATATAGAAAAACTGGAAGGTTATATTGAAAACCCGCTTCCTTCAACCGTATTTGTGGTTAGTTATAAAGAAAAGAAAGTGGATGGGCGTTCCAAACTATCCAAGCTATTGAAGCAGAAAGGGGAGATGCTTACCACCAAAAAAATGTACGATAGCCAATTACCTGCCTGGGCGGGTGATATGATAAACCGTCACGGATTAACCATTACACAGAAAGCGCTGATGTTATTGGTAGATCATATTGGCAATGATCTGAGCCGCATTCAGAATGAAATTGAAAAACTGGCGGTAAACCTCGGCAAACGGAAAGAGATCACAGAAGACGATATTGAAAACTATATTGGGGTAAGCAAAGAGTTCAATGTTTTTGAATTACAGGCAGCCATCGCACAAAAAAATCTTTCCAAAGCCATTCGAATCATCCAATATTTTGAGGCCAATCCCAAAGCCGCGCCTATTCAGATGATATTACCGGCATTGTATAATTTTTTCAGTAAGGTTTTTATGTTATTCAGTATCCCCAACCCCGATGAAAAATCTGCAGCAACGGCTTTAGGGGTGAATCCCTATTTTGTAAAAGACTATCTGGGAGCTGCCCGTAAATATGATTATGAAGGAGTTGAAAAAATACTTCTTTTATTGCACCAATACAATCTCAGAAGCGTGGGGGTTCATGATGGAGGCAGTTCGGATGCAGGACTGATGAAGGAAATGGCAGTAAAAATGATGGTATAAAACGGATAGCTATTCATTAATCAAACAGTCTTTCTTCAGCCTCCTCTTTATCTTTTTGTAACTGTATTTTTAATTCGGGCAGTCCGTTAAACTTTACTTCTCCTCTCAAATATGCATGCACCTGAATCTGAATGGTTTGGCCATAGATATCAGCATCAAAATCAAAGATATTTACTTCGATGACTCTTTTTTTCCCATCCACAGTAGGTCTTACGCCAATATTCATCATGCCTTTGAAAACAGTAGCAATGGCAGGCCGGATTCCGCTGATGGTAACTGCATATACTCCGTTTCCGGGAATCAGTTTTTCTTCACTACTGACATGCAGGTTAGCCGTAGGATAGCCGATGGTTCTACCCAGTTTATTGCCTTCTACTACCAATCCTTCAAAAAAATAAGGATAGCCCAGTAATCCGTTGGCCGTATCGATATCGTTGCCAATTAAAGCGTGACGGATTTTTGTGGAACTTACAGATACCTCATTTCGCAGATGTTCTGAAATCTCTTTTACCTGAAACCCTAACTCTTTTCCGTATTGCTCCAATAATGAGTAATTCCCTTCCCGGCCCTTACCAAACCGGTGATCATAACCGATGATCACTGTATGGGGGTGAAAATATTTGTATAAAAATTCTTTTACATACTGATCTGCTGTTTGATTAGCAAACAGATGGTTAAAAGGAACTACCACCAGGTGATCAATACCAGCATCTTCCAGTAAAATGATCTTTTCATCCAATGTGGTTAATAATTTGATATCCCCCGGTACAGAAGAAATGATTTTTCGGGGATGTGGATGAAAGGTAATGATCACGGTTTCTCCCCCGATCGCTTTTGCCTCTTCTTTTAACTGGTTTATAATCTGCCTATGACCCAGGTGCACTCCGTCAAATGTTCCAATGGTAACAACGGCCTTTGTAAACAAGGGTAATGAGTCTGCTAATTCACGATATACCTTCATAAATGGCCACAAAACTAAGTGATTCCAAGAAAGTGGGAAAGTCCACTTCAAAGAACCTTTCTGAATTGTACATTTGTCAAAAATTAGCGGTCGGCGCATTTACCAATCCCAAAATCCCAAAATGTCTTTATACGCTCAACGAGGGGTATCAGCTCAGAAAGAAGAAGTTCACCAGGCCATCCAGAAACTGGATCAGGGATTGTATTCGAATGCTTTTTGTAAAATTTATCCCGATACGCTTTGTGGTGACCCGGATTGGGTAAATATTATGCATGCAGACGGGGCGGGCACAAAAAGTATACTGGCTTATTTATACTGGAAAGAAACCGGCGATATTGAAGTATGGAAGGGGATTGCCCAGGATGCAGTGGCTATGAATCTGGATGATCTTTTATGTGTTGGGATTACAGATAATTTTTTGTTTTCATCTACCATTGACAGAAATAAATTACGCATTAATGGTGCAGTGCTGGAGGCAATAATTAATGGTACACAATCTTTCTTTGATCAATTAAAAGGGTTTGGGGTAAATATTCATTTTCTGGGTGGCGAAACTGCAGATGTGGGTGATGTGGTAAGAACGATTGCGGTGAATGGCACCATGACAGCACGCTGGCCAAAAGCAAAACTGGTTACTAATGAAAAGATATCACCCGGTGATGTTATTGTTGGTTTTGCGAGCTCAGGACAGTGTACTTACGAAACTGAATATAATAGCGGGTTAGGTAGTAATGGATTGACCAGTGCGCGACATGATGTACTCAGCAAATACTATGCAACCAAATACCCTGAATCTTTTGAGCCCTCATTGCCTGAAGAAGTGGTATACCTGGGGGGAAGTATGATGACAGATACTTTATTGGTAAATGGGAAGGATCTAAATGTGGGTAAACTATTATTATCGCCTACCAGAACCTATGCCCCTTTATTAAAAATATTGCTTGATGAACATTTTGAAGATATCAATGGATTGATACATTGCAGCGGGGGCGGGCAAACAAAATGTATGAAATACTTACCCGGGCCGATGACTGTAATCAAGGATAATCTGTTTGAGGTACCACCCATTTTTGAATTGATTCAGAAAAATTCAAAGGCAGATTTCAGGGAAATGTACCAGGTGTTTAATATGGGGCATAGACTGGAAGTATTTACGAATGAGGCGGCGGCTATGAAAATGATAAAAGTTGCGGAATCATTTGGGATAGAGGCTAAAATCATTGGCAGGGTAGAGGCTGCTGAGAGAGCTACCCTTTTGCTAAAGGGTGAATTCGGGGAATTGAAATATGAATATTAACACAAGCTTCCACCCTGGGCTGTTGTATCTTTGAAACAGTAAATGAGAATTTGATTAATCATATAATTTTGCAGTATGTCAGAAGCCGTTGTATCTATCAGTAATGCCAATATTTATCAGGGGGATAGCCTGATTCTTGAAAACGTAAATTTTACAGTTACAAAAGGAGAATTCGTTTACCTGGTTGGAAAAACAGGTACCGGCAAAAGCAGCCTGCTGAAAACTTTATATGGTGAGTTGACCCTGCGTGAAGGGGCAGGTTCAGTGGTGGGCTTTGATTTGCTTTCAATGGATTGGAAAAAAGTTCCTTTTTTGCGAAGAAACCTGGGTGTGGTATTCCAGGATTTTCAATTACTGACTGATAGAACTGTGCATGAGAACCTGAAATTTGTTCTGAAAGCAACCGGTTGGAAAGACGAACACTTAATTGAAGAAAAAATTAATGATGTACTGGATAAAGTAGGGTTGCGGAGTAAAGGCTTTAAAATGCCTTTTGAAATGAGTGGCGGGGAACAACAACGGGTAGATATTGCAAGGGCCTTATTGAACTCGCCCAAACTGATTCTGGCAGATGAACCCACAGGTAATCTTGACCCTGAAACCAGCGATGAAATCATGCAATTACTAATGCAGATAGCCAAAGACTACGGAACAAGTGTAATCATGGCCACGCATGATTTTATCGTGATTAATCGATATCCTTCCCGTATGCTAAAAACTGAAAACGGGAAAGTAATTGACAGTGCTGCTGTAATGGCCTAAGTTTATTCAAGTAAGAATTTATTGTTGTATATAGATAAACCCTGAAATGGTTGCATTTATTTATTCTCCCCAAATCCACCCAACCTGTTTTTTTGCGTTTGCTTCATTATTAAACATGGCCCCAAATAATTTTTTTCGCAAGTCAATTTCTTCTGAAGTAAATGGCTGATGATATAATTGTGCAATGATTTCCTGAAAAGCGGTAGCGGTGGTTCCTGTATGACAGGCACTTTCTAGGCCACTGCCGGCAATAGTTGCCGGGTTTACCACACAATGCCGGCCATTATACAATGCATTGATCAGCTTTAATTTGATGCCTGTTGTAGTATAGGAGGGTAAAACATGGATATGGGCTTTGGCAATAATATCCTGCATTTCTTTTTCAGACGGATCAGCAACCAGACAGGTATGGTCCTGGCTATGGGCAAGGGTAATCAATTTTTCTGAGGGGCCTTTACCCGCAATCACAAAGGGAACTTTTACTTTATGGAATACTTTTTCCAGCAACCAGGTAGCGGCTTTTTCATTTGCTTCAATACTCAGATCGCCATGATATAAGCAATACGATCCCATTCCTTCGATTCCCTGAACTTTCCAGTCGGGGGGCAGGTAAACAGGCAGGTGTTCAATGGTTTTACAACCCAGTTCTTTTCGATACACCGTATCATCTTTTTCAGTTACTCCCCAGAAAACAGCTTTTTTTACCATGTTCTTTTCATAGGCGTAGAGCATTCTGCTCTCCATCCAATAATACATTTTTTTGATAAGGGAGGAACTGCTTTTACATAATTCCTGATAATACTGGAATTCTACATTATGAACCCGTACAAAACATTTCCTGTTTGCAAAGCGAGGATCATTTAACAGATAGGTACAATGAACACCCTCCATAAAAATGGGATAATCATCCTGTAAGAGATTCAATAATAGTGTTTCATTCTTTCTGCTGGAAACAATATAAGGAAGGGTGTTTGATATGCCTTTGTGCCCATGGTTTCTTTTATAGTACACCACAGTTTCACAATATTGATTAAGTATCGGGGCTTCATCTTCCCCTATAGAAAAACAATGCAGGTGTATTTTCACACCCTGTGCCTGAAGAGCCGGAAGTTTATAGAACAAGTCAAACACCCCGCCATAAGTTACCGGATAGGGTACTGTGAATGATATAATATGCAAATGTTTTTCCACCAATTACAGGTACTTATAAAAATTGACTAAAATCTTTTCCTCCTCTTCCCAGTTCAAGATACTTCTTGCTGCAATACAATTGGTGGCAAGTTCTTTGTACATAACAGTATCGTTTAGTAATTTGTTCAAAGCAGTGGTTATCGTATCTGCATTGCAGTCAGGAATCATGTATGCAATGCCATATTCCTGGTTGATAGCTGCATATTCCGGGTAATTCACACAAACCTGCGGTATACCAGCCATCATGTAATCAAAAAACCGGTTAGCCAGGGAATGGTATTGGTTCAGTCCTTCTGACTCAAATAACGTGATACCCAGATAGGCAAGCGGCGTGAGGTGATGAAGGTTTTCGGGACTGATATATCCCCTCAGTTCGATTTTTGAGTCTAGTTTATAATGACTGATTAGTTGCCGGGTTTCTTCGTAAAAGTTTCCTTTTCCGCAGATCACCAAGCGGGCGTTCACGTTTTGCATGGCAGGGATCAGGGTTTCAAAAGATCTGCCCTGATTAACTGCACCCTGGTAAATAATCCATTTTTCATTTCTATCCGGGGATGTATCCGTCATTGGTAAAAGGGTAGGCAGGTTTCGAATAACCGTGTAGGAAACTCCGTATCTTTTTTTGAATTCATGGGCCAGAAATGAGTTGACGGTATAGCCATGTATAAATTTCGGGACTGCAAATTTTTCAATTTGCAGCCAAAATTTTTGAATAAGCGGGCGGGTAATGATTTCTTTTTGTTCGGTAAACAATTCATGTGCGTCGTACACTCTTTTTTTATTTCTTAGGGCAGAAGCAAAATAGACGGCTATAATTGTATCCAGGTCTATGGCACAGAAAATATCGGCTTGCTGTAATAGTAAGAAGAAAAAAAGCCGCATATTATATTCTGCATAAAAAAGAGAGCCCCTGTTAAACAGACAGCGGATTCGCTTTTGTTGATAAGAATGGGGTATCACATTCTGGGAGTAAGATAGTTTCCTGCCAATGAGTAAAACCTGATAGCCGGATTTGGCCATGCTGTTCGCAATGCGATTCATCCGCTGGTCGTAAACCAGATCGTTAGTAACTGTAAAAATAATCCTTGGCAAAATGGACTGAATTTGGCTGAAAATTTATTTTGAAAATACAGTAATTCTACAGGTTACAAATCTAATTTAAAGTAAGTTAATCTTGTTTAATAATTTGATAATCAAATAATTGAACAAATATTTATACTTTAATAAGCCAAAAAAATCTAATTTCTCCACCTCTTATACACAGGTTTTTAATATGTTCAGAAATTCTACCTCATTTCGTGTATGTTCGCAGGTACTTAAATAGGAGAACGTGAGATTAAAATCATTAGAAATCAAGGGGTTCAAAAGTTTTGCTGATAAAACCGTGGTAAGTTTTGATGAAGGGATTACCGGTATCATCGGACCAAATGGATGTGGGAAAAGTAATATCATCGATAGTATTCGTTGGGTAATAGGTGAGCAAAAAATATCTGCCTTGCGCAGCGAAAATTTAGAAGCATTGGTTTTTAACGGAAGTAAAACCAGGAGTGCCAGCGGACTTGCGGAAGTAAGTCTGACATTTGAGAATACCAAAAATCTGCTCCCTACAGAATTTAATACGGTAACCGTTACCCGACGTTTTTATAAAAACGGGGAAAGCGAATATAGATTGAATGATGTGACCTGTCGGTTAAAAGATATTCATAATCTTTTTCTGGATACAGGTGTCAGTACCGATAGTTATGCAATTATCGAATTGGGGATGGTGGATGATATCATCAAAGACAAAGAGAATAGTCGTAGAAGAATGCTGGAACAGGCTGCGGGTATCACCATTTATAAAACCCGCAAAAAGGAAGCAAAAAATAAACTGGATGCTACCGAACAGGATCTTGCCCGTATTGAGGATTTGTTATTTGAGATCAATAACCAGTTAAAGACGCTTGAAAACCAGGCTAAAAAAGCGGAGAAATTCTTTGAGATAAAAAAAGAATACAAAGAAGTCGCCATTGAATTAGCCAAAGCTTCTTTGGAAGGATTCAATGTTACTTACCGCGATCTAAATGAACAACAGGATCTGGAGATCAATAAAAAAGTACAACTGGAAGCTGAGATCGCTGTTGAAGAAGCAGCTATTGAGCAGGAGAAACTGGGATTTATTGAAAAAGAACGTGCCTTACAAAGCATGCAACACGAATTCAATGAATACTTACAGGAATTGAGGAGCAAGGAAAATGAAAAGAATCTGGCTACCCAAAAATTACATTACTTAAAGGAAAAGGAAACCAATCTGCGTGAGTTTCTGGAGAAAGCCGAAGGTCAGTTGAAAACGATCGGAGATTCTATCGAATATACCCAGTTGCAGGTTGGAGAGGAAGAAGCGAACTTGCTGGAATTGCAGGAAAAAGTAGAATCCGGCAGATTTGAAGTAGAAGATAAACGCCGGAGTTTTGATGAGAAAAGAAGCGGGCTGGATAATTTACGTAACCGTTATCAGCAGATTCAGCGTAACCAGTTTGATGCCGAGAAAAAAGTGGCTGTTGCAGATACCTCTATTCAGAATCTGCAAAGAGCACATGTACAACTGAGTGATGAAAAGCAAAACCGCGAGCAGCAATTACAACAGTTACTGATTGAGTCTGATGAAAAAGAAGCTACCCTGGCTGCCAAAAGAGTGGATCTGCAACAATTACAGGAGCACCAGGAAAAGACCAAAGAGCAGATTTTTGAAACACAGGCCCAGCTGGAAGTACTAAGAAATGAATTAAACGAAGAAAACCGCAAACTTGATTCCAAGCGCAATGAATATAACCTGCTGAAGAGCCTGATTGATTCGATGGAAGGTTATCCGGAGAGTATTAAATTCCTGCATAAAAACCCGGAATGGAACCATTCCGCACCTATTTTATCGGATATCATTTATGTGAAAGAAGAATTCCGTACTGCGGTAGAAAATGTTCTGGAACCTTATCTGAATTATTATGTAGTCAATAACCTTGAAGAAGGTTTACAGGCAGTTCATTTACTGGATGCACATAAAAAAGGGAAAGCGAATTTTTTCATGCTGGAAAAATTTGACGATATACGTATCGACACCCATCAGCCCGCAGGTACGATCCGGGCGATGGATGTGATTGAAGTGGATGAACAATACCGCAAACTGGCTGAATACTTATTGGGGAATGTATATATCGCAGAAAACGAAGAAGCCATTGTTAATAGCAATGGTGCCGTGGTATTGGAAAAGCATGGGAAATATGTGAAAGGGAAATACACCCTGACAGGCGGAAGTATCGGTTTATTTGAGGGTAAGAAAATAGGTCGGGCCAAAAACCTGGAAAAATTATTTGAAGAAATTGCTGATCAGGAAGCTATTGTGAACCTGCTGAAATCAGATATTCAGGCAAAACACAATGAAGTAATTGCTTTTAACGACCAGTTAAAGGAAAATCTGATTCGTCAAACTGAAAATGAGATCAACCAACTCACGAACCAGGTATTTGCAGCCAAAAACAGAATCGAGAACCTGCAGATTGCGCAGCAGAATGGGCTACAAAGGATCGAAGAAATAGAACAGCGTATTCAGGATGAGAATGATGCGATAGCCGCTACACGGGAAGAATTCATTGTGTTGAATGAGCAATTGCAACAGACTTCAGAAGAATTAAAATCAGTTGAACAGGATTACCAATTATCAGAACAGGAATACAATTATTCACTGGTACAGTTCAATGAAACAAATCTACAGTTAACCCGCCAGCAAAGTAAAATCACTACGCTGAAACAGGAATTGGTTTTCAAAGAGAATCAGCTGAATGACCTGCACTTGCAAATAGGCACCAATACTGCACAGTTAGCCGAAGCTTCTTCCAATATTGAAGAAAACGAAAAAGCCTTACTGGGATCAGAAGAGTTATTACTGGAAATGCTGCGTAAAAAAGAAGATGAGGAGAAAAAACTAAACGAAGCAGACCAGGCTTATTATAATCTCCGTAATGCGTTACAGGAAAAAGAAAGCGAATTGCGGATGAAAGTGAAGAGTAAGGAAATGATTGATCACCTGGTTACAGAAATCAAAGACAGGCTAAACGAGTTGAAACTGCAACTGGCCGGGATGAAGGAAAGACTGAGTGTAGAATTCAAAGTGGCGTTGGATGATATCATTGACCAGGAAAGAACAACAGAAACCAGTCTGGAAGAATTACAGGCATCCTCAGATAGAATGCGGAAGCGTTTGGATAATATGGGAGAAGTAAACCCAACAGCCATTGAAGCGTATACCGAGATGAAGAAACGGTATGAGTTTATTCTGGAACAGAAGAATGACCTGGTATCTGCCAAAGAAAGTTTACTGCAAACCATACAGGAAGTAGAAGCCACTGCCAACCAGCAGTTCCTGGATACGTTTAACCAGGTAAGAGAAAATTTCCAGAAAGTATTCAAGGCTTTGTTTACCGAAGAAGATACGGCAGATATGATATTGGTTAACCCGGAAAACCTGGCTGAAACCGGTATCGAGATCATTGCGAAACCTAAAGGTAAACGCCCTTCTTCCATTACCCAGTTAAGCGGAGGAGAAAAAACCCTTACGGCTACTGCTTTGTTATTTTCCATTTACCTGATTAAACCTGCTCCATTCTGTATTCTGGATGAGGTAGATGCTCCTTTGGATGATGCCAACGTAGGTAAATTCACACAAATGATTAAGAAATTCAGCGATAACTCTCAATTCATTATTGTAACCCATAACAAACAAACCATGAGTGCAGTGGATGTGATTTATGGAGTTACGATGCAGGAACCGGGAGTGAGTAAGCTGGTGCCGGTGGATTTTAGGAGTCTGGCTAATTAAAAGTATAACCTTTGATATGGCCACTCTCAATAAAAAGTTTGC
>CAIYKV010000019.1 GCA_903926855.1 uncultured Bacteroidota bacterium
AAAATCATCCCAATTCCTTTGGCTTTTCGGACTCCACAATACCTCTGACAATGCACTCATCCTCGGAAAAAGCATATATTCCACTTTGGCTGGATTACTGATATATTCTGTCCATAAATTAGCCTGGGCACCCAATACATAATGCGCATTTTCTTCAGGAAGCAGTTTCGGAACAGGTTCATACCCATATACTTTTTGAACGGTTGTATAGCCTCCAATGGTTACTGAATCTTCATGTTTTGTCTGGGTATGATCAAAATATACCCAGGCTCCAGGTGTCATAATTACTTGGTGTTTTTGTTTCGCTGCTTCTATTCCGCCTTCCTCACCCCGCCAACTCATCACACTTGCATTAGGGGCGAGTCCACCTTCCAGTATCTCATCCCATCCAATGATTCTGCGACCTTTGCTATTCAGGTATTTTTCAATCCGCTGAATAAAATAGCTCTGTAAACCATGTTCATCTTTTAATCCTTTGTCTTTGATCAACTGCTGACAAAAAGCAGATCTTTTCCAGGATTCCTTCGGACATTCATCCCCACCCACATGTATATATTTGGAAGGGAATAATTGCATCACTTCATCCATTACATCCTGTAAAAAATGAAAAGTATATTCGGTAGGAGCGTAAACATCTTCAAAAACTCCCCAGGCCTGTTGCACCTGTTTCCCTTCTGTAGGGCCATTCCAGGCGGTTTTTTCGGGATGTTTGGTTGACTCTTCCGGAAAACAACTCAATTGTGGGTAGGCAGCTATGGCCGCAGAAGAATGTCCGGGCATTTCAATTTCAGGAATTACCGTAATATATCGGGCTGCCGCGTATTTGACAATTTCTTTGATTTGTTCCTGTGTATAAAAACCGCCTTCTACCTGACCATCATTTCCTTTCCCTGGATATCTTCCAATAATGGTTCCATTACGATGTGAGGCGATCTCGGTAAGCTTGGGATATTTTTTAATTTCAATCCTCCAGCCCTGGTCATCTGTAAGATGCCAATGGAAAGTATTCATCTTATAGAGGGCAATAAAATCAATGAATTGTTTCACAAATGAAACCGGGAAAAAATGTCTGCTTACATCCAACATCATTCCGCGATAGGCAAAACGGGCTGAATCAAGAATATTCACTTGTGGAATAAGTAAAGGACTGCTTTTCTCTACAGGCAGTAACTGAATGATGGATTGGATACCATAAAACACACCCGCACCATTGTCTCCTTTGATCTGTATATTTTTATTACTAACTATCAGCGAGTATTGGGTATGCGTATCATCTTTACGGGCTTCCGAAAGATAGATGATATTGTTTGACTGATTACTACCCGTTTCAGTGATCGGAATCGTAACCCCATATACAGAGCGAAGGTAATCGGCAAAAAAATGGGCGGTTTTTAAACATTCATTCCCTTTAGCAACAATTTTTGTACTGGCATTCATCGTAAAGCTACCCTCACCAACCGTTACTGAAACCGGTTTGGGTATAATATTGATTTCTTGTGCATGGGTAATAAGGGTATTCATCACTAAAACAAGCAAAAGTATTTTTTTCATAACGGGAAGCATTGAAGGATGAAAATAATTAAGAATTAACAATTAATAATTAATAATTTATGCATTGTGGAAAACCAGTACTATCAGTTAAGTAAACAAGAGAACCAAGAGCTTTGTAAAAAAAAAGAGTCTCCCTAAACCAGGAGACTCAAAAATTATTAATTGCTAATGATTAATTGTTAATTAGTATTTGCCCTACTCAACGTTGGTTAATTTAATAATATTTGTAGGCAAATGCAGGTGAACCGGTGTACTTCCGGTATTAACAACTACATCGCCGGTTTTGATGAATCCTCTTTCTTTTAAGATATCAATCTGATCCTGGATAATTTCATCCAGACTGCTTTCTTCCTGGTAATAGAAAGCACGCACACCCCAGCTAAGACTCAATTGGTTTACCAGGGTACGTTCTTTGGTGAAAATATACAGTGGAGAAGAAGGACGATAACTGCTCAGCATAAAAGCGGTGTATCCACTTTGTGTCATTCCAATCAGCGCAGAAGCTTCTACATCGTCTGAAATTTTACAGGCATTATAACAGATGGCATCGCTATGAAAAGAAGGAGAGTGGGGTTGAGGTTTCAGGTCTTCCGCGCGGTTATACCGGTATTCTTTTTTCTCAACTTCAGCGATTATTTTACGCATGGTCTCTACCACCAGGGCAGGATGTTGTCCGGTAGCAGTTTCGCCACTTAACATTACCGCATCAGCACCTTCCAACACGGCATTGGCCACATCGGTTATTTCACTACGGTTAGGTTTTACCCTGTCAATCATGCTCTCCATCATCTGGGTAGCCACAATTACAGGTTTCGCCCTGTGGATACATTTGCGGATCAGTTCTTTTTGAATCAAAGGAATTTGTTCAATCGGTAATTCAACACCCAAATCACCTCTGGCAACCATGATACCATCACTTTCGAGGATGATTTCACGGATATTTAATAAAGCTTCGGGCTTTTCGATCTTGGCAATGATCTTTGTCTTGCTATTTTTTTCTACCAGTTTACTTCTAAGTTTCACAATATCATCTACGCTTCTTACAAAACTTAAGGCAACCCAATCACATTTCTGCTCAATTATAAATGCAAGATCTATCAAGTCCTTATCAGTTAATGCAGGAAGAGATATTTTTGTATCCGGTAAGTTGATTCCTTTCTTGGATGATAATATTCCACCTAAGGTTACCATCACTTTTACATCACCGTTCTTCTCAATACTTACCACTTTCACTTCCAGTTTACCATCATCAATCATGATGATATTTCCCAGCACCACATCACCGGCAAGATTGGGATAGGATACATAAATCTTCTCTAAAGTGCCAATACATTTTTCATTGGTAAACGTCAGGATATCACCCACTTTTACTTCCAAAGCATTGTTCTCAATCTCACCTACTCTTAATTTTGGTCCCTGTAAATCGCCCAGAATCGCAATATTATAGGGTTCTGTTTTGTTGATATTCCGGATATGTTCAATGATGGTTAGTTTATCTTCGTGACTACCATGAGAAAAATTCAATCTGAATACATTCACTCCAGCCTTAACCAGTTCCAGTAATTTTTCATAAGTATCGCAAGCGGGGCCAACGGTAGCCACAATTTTCGTGCGATGATTTACGTGGGCAACGCCTGCTTCTTTATCCATATCCTTATGCAGGTATTTCTCTAGTTTTTGTGACATTTTCTTCTGATTGGGTGGTTGATTAGTATACAAATTAATTATACATCAACTGGCTAAAATCTTCACGATTTTGAACCAGTCATCCGTTATTTTTTGTTTCGCCTTTACGGCTTTGTCTAAGGGCGTGTAATGTACCTTATTATTCAGTATCCCTACCATAACATTATTTCTTCCTTCCAGCAGACATTCTACACTATGGTATCCCATGCGACTGGCGATTAGTCGATCTAGGCAAGTAGGAGAGCCCCCACGCTGAATATGCCCAAGGATACAAACCCTGGTATCTGTTTGA
This sequence comes from uncultured Bacteroidota bacterium, assembly GCA_903926855.1. Taxonomy (GTDB): domain Bacteria; phylum Bacteroidota; class Bacteroidia; order Chitinophagales; family Chitinophagaceae; genus Sediminibacterium. Next base: position 3,530 of record CAIYKV010000019.1, read on the forward strand.
GGTAAACGTTTTCTGATAACATCTGCAATTTCATTGGCACCAAATTCATCACCTTCTGCCACAACAATCAGGTTAACCAGTTTCTGGCGTTTTTCTTTTTCGGTAAGTGAATTCACCAATTCTTCAATATTTGTTTTGGCTTCGGGTATCAATATATTTTCTGCACCGGTGGCAATACCACTATGTAAAGCTATATAACCGGCATCGCGACCCATAACTTCTACAATAAAAAGACGGTCATGGGCATCGGCTGTGTCTCTGATTTTATCAATGGCTTCAACAGCCGTATTCACAGCGGTATCAAACCCAATGGTGAAATCCGTTCCTGCAATGTCTTTGTCAATCGTACCAGGAATGCCAATACAGGGAATATCGAATTCGTGACTAAATTTCTGCGCACCTCGGAAACTTCCGTCTCCACCAATTATCACCAAACCATTGATGCCACGTTTAGCCAGGTTTTTATAGGCTTTTTCGCGCCCTTCTAATTCAAAAAACTCTTTGCTTCTGGCTGTTTTCAGGATGGTTCCTCCCCGTTGAATAATATTGGCAACAGAACGGGAATTCATTTGTACAATATCATCATCTATCATTCCACTATATCCGCGGTAGATGCCAAAAACTTCTAAACCATGGTAAATTCCGGTTCTAACTACGGCACGAACTGCGGCATTCATACCTGGTGCATCTCCCCCCGAAGTAAGGACACCGATCTTTGTTACTTGTTTCGCACACATTGTAATTAGTCTATTCTTCTTTAATTCGATGAAATATTAACACGCGAACGTATCATAAATTATTGTGTATCAAGTACACGGAATTCCAAAAATAAGCATTTGAAAACAAATGCCAATTTATCTAGAAGTATTCTCTATTTTTTAATCGAATAAAACGCTGTTTGTGCCTAAAATTCTTCTTATGCCCCAATAAACCGAGTTATATGATTTTTTAAAATACAAACCAAACTGCGCTAACAACTGTTAGCAAAAAAGTAAAATATGCTTACTGAAATGCCATAAGGCCGGCTATCGTACTGGTAGAAATACTTCTGCTATCATACAACGTGCGCTGCCGCCACCATTGGTTTCGATAGTACTAATATCTGAATGAATCAGTCGATTAAACTGATTGAGTGCAGTAATTTGCTTTTTAGTCAGGCTTTGATAAGCTTGTGATGACATTACCAGAAGCTTTTCACCCTTTATATTTTCTACTTGTAACATATTACCTGCAAAATGTTCCATTTGCTGCAGACTGATCTCAATGATCTTTTTTCCAGAAGCAGATATCGAAGAGCTAACCAATTCTTTCTCCTCTGGATCTGGGATGCAATCCAGACAAATCACTACAAAAGCATCCGCTACACACATCATTACATTGGTATGATAAATGGGTTGGTTGCCTGCATCAACTGCGATAAAGCTAATTGGAGAGTATCCGGTTCTTTTGCAAAAATCAGCCAGAATCGTTTTATCAGTTCTTTGTGAAAGACAGGCATACGCAATATTATGATCCCGATCCAATACCATGCTTCCGGTTCCTTCCAGGAATAAATTTTGGGATTCATAAAAGGTTAAATCAACCCGGTTATTGACAATAAATTTTTGATTGACTTGCTCCAATACTGACTCCTTTCTTTCCGCTCGTCTATTTTGGGCAAACATTGGATACAGAAAAATCGTTCCATCCTCCAAAAAAGAAATCCAGTTATTAGGGAATATGGAATCGGGGGTATAAGGTTCTGGTGAATCCTGCACAACTGTTACATCGATTTCATTTTTTCGGAGTGTTGCCACCAGGTTATCAAATTCCTGAACAGCATTTTCCTGAGCACTTGTTTGATCTGATGGAACCTGAAAAAGATTGTTGACAGCTGTTTCTGCATTAAACCCAAAATTTACAGGTCTGATCATTAAAATATGAGAACTCGCTTGCATTTTTTAGTGTTTGTGTATTACTAATTAGCTTTTTACTGTTTATCTGGTAATAGAAGCGCGACAAAGAGGCAAACTCATACAATGAAATCCGCCACGAGCTCTTGATAATTCAGCAGAAGGCATGAGAATTAGTGTGTCCCTTATTTCCTCAATTTTAGTAATTCCCGTTTCCAGATCCTGTAATAATTGTTTCACATGGATGATGGAAAAGCCTGCATTGGCAAATGCTTCAATGGTTTTGTCATTCCGGTCATATCCCAATACAACCCCTTCTTTAATCGCCAGCAGGTTGCAGGAATCGGTCCATTGCTCTCTGGCACTGAAAGGAAATTCGTTATTACCCGAAAAAATGATCTTTATGTCGCCCTTACAATGCAAATCCTTTTTGCTGATATCGATCAACAGGTCTTCCAGACTTTCAAATGATATGGGGTTTTCCGGGTCATGTTTATGAAACTGCAGGATTTTGATCTTTTCTTCTTTTTTAATTTCCAGGATTCTCTCAATAGGGTTTTCATCTTCATGCTTGACTGCCTTTCTGGAGAAATTGCCCAGCATCACCCATACATTTCTTTTTACTTGCGTGAAGATGGTATCAATATGCATATAATCCCTTTTCTTAGGAATTTTCACGATACTCACTTTTTTCATCAGTCCTTTTTCAAATACCATATTCGTAATCCGCACAGCTGCTTCCGGTGTGGTTCTTTCACTAACACCCACCAGTAGATGATCTTCACTTACCACCATAATATCTCCGCCTTCCAGAGTTATTTTCCTCTCTTCATCTTCTTTGGGCAATAAAAATCCATGATGAGAATCGGCCAGTTCAATGATATTATTCCGGTAATCCGCAAATAAAGGGTGATGAAAGAAAATATATTTTACCAATAAAGCTTCTCTTGTACGGGCTTTCTTAGCCGGCTTATTCAATAATACATGGTCTTTGATGGTAATGCCGATATCACGGGTGAATATAAAATTAGGGATAGGGGCAAACAATAATTCCTTATTACTGGAACTCCCTGAAATAAAGGTTTTGGCCAATTCTATGGGAGAATAATTCTGTAATTTTTTCTGCGTTGCATAAGTACAACTTTCAATGGCTGAAACAGAGGCCACCAGTTTGGCATGAACCTCTTTATCTGCCAATACCTGGGCCAGTAACCATTCCAGTTCAATCACTTTATCAGAGGCAAAGAATTCTGGACTTTCGGGTTTATAGAAATTTCGTTTCGACTCCTCTGAATCAATCTGGGCCAGTTTTCCCTGAATAATCGTTGGATCCAGAAAGTAGAGCAGGATTTTGGTATAATAATCGTATTCATTTTTCCGGATCGTTTCCAGATGCACAATATCTTCAAATAGCCAGTCCTGCGCTTTTGAAGGAACCACTTTCCCCAAACCACTGTCCGGACTATGCACCAATAAACGTTGTAAAGTTCCAATTTCGGAGCTTACAGATAATTTGTTATCCATACAAAATATTTTGTAGTAAAAGTTGAGGTAAATTGAATTATAGATTGACTGTCAATCGTTAACACTATACCAACGTCAATGATCAGGCATTGAATTCAGGCCACGGTAAATCCAGGCAAAATGACTTTGGTTCGGCAATATGGTAGAACAGGGATTCATAAATCAACCGTAAATTACAACTTTCCGGGTAAAGGGCTTTTCCCCCGTAAGGTTCCGGTTGCTGACAGTATTCGAAACCGTACAAACATTTCTTCACTATACCACTTTTCTGCATGTGTTTTTCTGATCACTTCGGCATGCTCCTGCATCTGGTAAGCAAATTTTTTCATAGCCGCTTTGTTCTCCCAGATACTGAATGTGGCTTGTTTGATCCAGGGTATTTCGCCAATTCCGAATGAATGAATCAGTCCCTTCGCATGTTCCATTTGTCTGGCTACCACTGGAACATGTTTCCAGAAAGAAGTAAATCCGGAAAATCGAATAGTAGCCCTGGTAAGTATTCCGATCATTCCATCATACTCAGATGATCGGGGTAATGGCCCAAAACAGGGTTTCCCATCCCAGACACCATGCCCTTCTATCGGTTCCAGAACCAGGGTAAATATTTCACAGCCAAAAAAATGCCACCATTTTTGGATAAAGTAAGGAATTGCCAGGCCTTTTTCATCAGCACTCACTAATAATACTGCCCATTGCTGCCAGTCCGGAACCTTATCAAATGTTCCATTTTTTCCGCTGCCCATCAGTTTCCAGAAACTAAATCGTTTACTTATGATTAAAGGCAACCTAAAAATCGCCATTGAAAGCACACCAGCCCAACCCAGCCATTTGGGATATCGTGTTATCGTTAACGAACAAACCATGCCCGAAAATACTGTCTTAGAATCGATTATTGCCATAGCGAGATCAGGTTGCACAGAAATACGGATATCATTCAGCAACTGATCTGTTTTGTTTCTGATTCAGAATCTCCTAATTTTCCTGTATGAACCTGCTGATTACAAACATAGACCAACTGATAAATGTTCGGGCAGTTAGTAAAGTATTGAGGGGTAAGGAGATGGCCGGACTTCCTGTAATCAGAGATGCGTATCTGTGGATTGAACATGGACTTATCCGTGAATATGGAGAAATGTCAGCACTAAAACCCCATGATGCCACAGAAGTATTTGATGCCGCTGGAGCAAGTATCCTCCCATCATGGTGTGATAGTCATACACACCTGGTTTTTGCAGCTGGAAGGGAAGATGAATTTGTAGATAAGATCAAAGGATTGAGCTACGCTGAAATTGCTGCCAAAGGAGGGGGCATTCTTAACTCCGCCAGAAAATTGAATGCCATGAAAGAAGAAGCCTTGTTTGAACTGGCCTGGGATAGGCTTTCCGCCCTCATCAAACTGGGTACAGGAGCTATTGAAATCAAAAGCGGGTATGGACTTTCTACCGAAGGGGAATTAAAAATGCTTCGGGTAATTCAACGTTTAAAAAAGGAATCACCCATACCCATAAAAGTTAGCTTTTTAGGCGCGCATACCTATCCGGCTATTTATAAAGATAATCACCAGGGATATATCAACGAGATCATTGACCAAATGCTTCCTGCAATAAAAGCAGAGGGTCTGGCTGATTATATTGATGTATTCTGTGAAAAAGGTTTTTTTAGTCCCGAAGAAACCGAAACCATCTGTTTGGCCGGTATTAAACAAGGACTACAACCAAAAATTCATGCCAATCAGTTATCTCTTTCAAAAGGAACCCAAACCGGTGTAAAACTCGGTGCCATTTCTGTTGACCACCTCGAAACCATGGATCAGGAAGCCATTCAATCATTGGCCAATTCCTCCACCATTGGTACTTTATTACCCACGGCCGCATTTTTTCTGGGTATGCCCTTCCAACCGGCCAGGGCTTTACTAAATGCTGGTTGCGCATTGGCTTTGGCTTCTGATTATAATCCGGGTTCCAGTCCCAGTGGCAATATGAACCTCGTAGTATCCATGAGTTGTATTCAGATGAAAATGTTACCCGAAGAAGCCATCAATGCGGCTACTTTAAATGGTGCTTATGCCATGGGCCTTGGTAATGAACTGGGTAGTATTACCCCGGGCAAAAGGGCCAACCTGATTTTCACCAAACCCATTTCTTCCCCTGCCTATCTTCCCTATGCATTTGGCACCAACCTGATCGATAAAGTGATGGTGAATGGTGTGTTTATTTGAAGTATATTTAGTATGCATTGCCGATAAAAGCAATTTAGCCATTGAACAATGCAACCATTGCTTAATGGCTAAATTGTTGAATTGTTGGTGTATAGTTTTCTTCGATTTCTAAACTTCTACCCATGAGCCATTTCAAGTTTTACCACAAACAGGATATCTTATCGGTTACACGAATCAGGCGTTATGAAACCAAACTGGGGGAGCGGGTTCAGGTATTGGCTGATCCGTCATCTCTGGAAAAATCTTTACAGGAATCTTCTGCAAGTTTTGTATTACTCGGTATTCCGGAAGATATTGGCGTGAAAGCCAATATGGGTATTGGTGGAACCGATTCTGCCTGGCTCGCTTTTCTTCATTCTTTTTTAAATATCCAGAGTAATGATTTTCTCGAAGGCGGAGATATTTTATTATTGGGTCATTTTGATTTTTCTTCGATCGAACAATTGATTGATAAAAATGCTTACGATTTTGATGAGCAATTAGCGGCATACCGGCATGCCGTAAATATGATTGATGATGAAGTGGAACAGTTGATTCATATCATTACCCAGAATAAAAAAATACCGATTGTTATTGGGGGCGGACATAATAATTCTTATCCCTGTATCAAAGGGGCTGCTAAAGGATTTTATAAAGCCGGATTGATTCCCATTGCCCAAATCAATGCCATTAACCTGGATGCCCATGCAGATTTCAGACCCATGGAGGGCCGACACAGTGGCAATGGATTTACCTATGCAGAAGCAGATGGATACCTGGAAAAATATTGTGTGGTGGGATTACATGAGAATTATCTTCCCCAGAATGTTTGGATGGATATGGTAAACAATCCTTTTATTGATTGTATTACTTACGAAGATATTTTTCTGCATGAAAAAAGAAATTTCCTGCAGGCCATTGGTCATGCTACCGCTTTTACCGACGATACTTTATGTGGTATTGAACTGGATCTGGATTGTATTGAAAACGCATTAAGCAGCGCGACCAGTCCTGTGGGTATCAGCATTAACCACGCACGTCAATATATCAACCTCGTATCTGCTGATAGTAAAGTAGCTTACCTGCATATATCAGAAGGAGCCATACAATTATCTGATGGAAGATCCAATGCCAGCACCGGTAAGCTGATCAGCTACCTGGTGAGTGATTTTGTAAAAGGGATGCTGATTGAGTAAGCGGGACGTAATTCATTATCCCAGTTTTTCTTCCAGTTCCATTAACTTTTCAAAAACGAGATCATATTGTTTTTGCAATTCTTCCCATTTCTGTTTGGCCTGATTATAATCTGATTCGAGTGTTACAAACTTAGCTTTATCCGCATAATTGGCCGGATCGCCCATACTGGCTTCTAATTTCTCTTTTGCTGTTTTCGCTTTCGCCAATTCAGGCTCAAGGTTTTCCAGTCTCCGTTTTTCTTTCTGGTATTCTTTTTGCTTTTCCTTAATCAGGTTGTTATCCTGTGGGGATGGTTTATTAGCCGTTGCGTTGCCATTTTTATTCACCGGTTCCTGTTTTGGAGAAACCAGGGTTTCGGTTTTTGGGGTACTGGTAATACCCAATTTTTGTTTTTCTGCAGCAATCTTGGCCATTCTTTCGTTCCAATCTACCCATTCCTGGTAAGTACCTTTGAATTCTTTGATTTTATGATCTACGATCTCCCAGATTTTATTGGCTGTTTTCGAAATAAAGAAACGATCGTGACTTACAAGAATATAACTTCCTTCATATTTATTCAGTGCCTCGGCCAGTAATTCGACTGAATGCATATCCAAGTGGTTGGTAGGCTCATCCAATATCAGGAAATTGGCTTTGCTCACAATGGTTTTGGCCAATGCTACCCTTGCTTTTTCTCCTCCACTTAATACTTTGATTTTCTTATCTACATCCTCACCGCTAAACAGGAATGCACCTAACAAACTTCTTAGTTCTACATCTGTTTTTTTACTACCGCATTGTTGTAACTCTTCGAGGATATTATTATTGAGGGATAAGGCTTCTAACTGATGCTGTGCATAAAAACTCTCTTCTACATTATGTCCCCAAACCCTTTCACCCGTAAAATTTTCAGTACCGGCAATCATTCGTAATACGGTTGATTTTCCTTTACCATTGGCACCGATCAGGGCAATTTTATCGCCTCTTTCTATTTCAGCAACGGCATCTTCAACAATTTTGAGTTTGCCAAAATGTTTGCTGACTTCTTTTAATTCCACCAATACTTTGCCCGGCACTTTTTCTAACTGAAAATTGATCCGCAGATCGGGTCTTTCTAATTTAACATCCTCAATCTTATCTATTTTATCCAGTCTTTTCTGTACACTTTGCGCCTGGGCAGCTTTACTGGCTTTGGCTTTAAACCTTTCAATGAATCTTTCCTGCTGACGAATATAATCCTGCTGATTTTCGAAAGCTTTCTGTTGCATATCAATCCGGATCATTTTCTCCTGCTCATAAAAAGCATAATCGCCTGTATAAATATGCAATTGTTGCTGGTACAGTTCAACGATCTTATTGACCATTCGGTTAAGGAAAAATTTATCATGACTCACAATCACCACACTACCCTTATAATGCAACAGGTATTTTTCCAGCCATTCGATAGAAGGCAAATCAAGGTGGTTGGTAGGCTCATCCATCAACAATACATCCGGTTGTTGCAGTATCATTTTAGCCAGTAAAACCCGCATACGCCAGCCTCCGCTGAATTCTTTATAGGGACGAACCAGGTCTTCATTACTAAATCCCAGTCCATGCAATACTTCTTCTGCTTTGTGGTGAATATTGTAGCCATCCAATACATCCATTTCATGCAGACTATCCGTGTATTGGATCAATAATGCTTCATTCTCGGGATCTTTTTCCAAAGCAATACCGAGTTCTTCGATTTCTTTCTCCACCTGCATAACCCTTTCAAAAGCACTCAGGGCTACCTGGGTAATGGTATCATTGGTATCGAAACTGAGCAAATCCTGGTGCAGGTAACCAATCGTAGTTTCTTTACTTTTTTCAACGGAACCTTTGGAAGGAGTATATTCTCCCACCAGCACTTTCAGTAAAGTGGATTTCCCGGTACCGTTATAACCGATCAAACCTATCCTGTCGCCGGGTTGAATATGCCATGTGGCGTCTTCTACAATCACACGGGCACCAAACTCAAACGTAACATTTTGAAATCCTATCAGCATCTCTTAACAAGTATTTAAGGGCGCAAAGGTAAATGCAAACTGCTCCCAATTCAATTTGCAGTAATTTTGGGTAGAACTTTTTTTATGAAAAGATATATTTCCTTCCTTTTTCTGCTTTTACTGGCTGCTTGTGGAAATAAGGATCAAAAAGCCCAATCTGCTAATACACCAGACGTAGCACTGACCAAAAGCGCCAATTCCGCAGCATTTAACAAGTCTTTTTCCAAAATATTGGTTGATTATTATTCGATGAAAGACCATTTTGTAGCCGAAAGCGACTCAGCATCACTTAACCAATCGGCCAAAACCCTGAAAATATCCATCGATAGTTTACCCCTGGCAGAATTAAAAGCGGATTCCATGCTTGTTTCTACAGCCAAATCCTTTACCGAAGGTATTTCCGCTGAATTAATTGGTTTAATAGGAGAGCCCACGATAGACGCCAAACGCAGATCCTTTCAAATGGTCAGCGATCAACTATACGACCTGATCAGAACCGTTCAATACGACCAGGCAGTCATATTTCACCCTTATTGCCCTATGGCCTTCAACGACCAGGGTGCTTACTGGCTCAGCAATTCCCGCGAAATCAAAAATCCCTATGTCCCCAAGAAAATGATTACCTGCGGAGATATTAAGGACTCTATTGATTTAAGGAAACGGGGAGAGTAATTAATTGTTAATTGCTTTTCTATATTCTATGATGACTTTCGCATTTCTCTCTTCTGTGGAAGCGAGGAAAACTTCTTTGCGGAATCTGCCGCCATTGGCAGTAATGACCATCAGGGCCGTATTGGGTGGGATATCTCCGAGATTTTCGGCTACTACGATGATTTCGTGGTGACTATCGGTTTTGCTGCATTTTATGTTGACCCTGATAGGGGAATAGGTTAACCGGCCATTGTTAACTACCAGTTTATTATTATGATATACAGAAATGGTATCATTATCAATGGTTCCGTTATCAAAGAAATCGATCTGAATATCTTCCTGATCAACTATAACGGTTGCTACCAGGTTATTTTCCCTTTCCATAAGCACTTTTGGTAAAGGCATATTTTGAATAGGAATCTGATTTTTCTGAATGACTGCTGCGGTATCCATTTTGGGTGAATTCACAGAAGGTTCAGGAATCCGATCTACCGGCTGCTGTATAGGGTTGGGTTTAGTATTTTTTACAGTCGGGTTAGCATCTGTAGTATTTGTCTTCGGTGCTGGTTTTACTACAGGTTTCTGCGTGATAACTGGCAGCTGCTTTGGTTTTTGCTTAGCAGTATCTGTTTTTTTGGGCAGATTGGGTATCACAGCTTTTGGTTTTGGAACAGCTGTAATATCATTTTTCTTAAATGCCGTATCCAACCCATTCTTCTTTAGTAGAAAATCTTCTTTTTTAAAGTCTGATTTGGTTACTTTCTCCAGGTATATTTTTCCGCTGCCGCAATCACTCTTATCATTGGAACTGACAGATATAAATGTACCCTGCAGGAACTCCATTTTACCCATTTTCGAATAATCGAGATAACAGGTCATAACACAAGCCTGTCCATCACCCGCAATCTTCATTTCAACCAGTTTATTTTCTTTGATGATCAGGCTTTTGGATGGCACGGAATAAATTCCCTGCATGGTGGCTTTACCATAAAATTCTGTGCTTTTATAAGAGTAGGTAACCCCGCTGATTCCATTATTGGGTTTCTGCGCTATTTGTACCTCATATTTATACATCTCCTCTTTTGCGCCGGGGTACATGTTGGATGACGAGCTGAAATACCCTCTCCAGATCCCCGTTAAATCCTGGGCTTTGGCGAACTGACTAAGCAATAAAATAGAGAAAATTGTAAAAATCAATCTCATTTTACAAAACTACGCCCCTCAAAGGGTCTTGTTTACTAAAGAAGCGTTAAGGTTTTATCGGTAAATACTCGGTTTTCATCGATTTATCTGGCTTTGATTTGTTAGTTTTGCATTCCTTACAAAAAAGGTTGATTACCAGAATATGATTAGTATCAGTTTCCCGGATGGAGCAGTAAGAGAATACGATAATGGAGTTACTGCCTTAGATATTGCCAAATCGATTAGTGAAGGATTGGCAAAAAAAGTATTAGCAGCTAAAGTAAATGGAGAAGTATGGGATGCCACACGACCTATTAACACCAATGCTACCCTTAATTTATTAACCTGGAATGATCCAGAAGGTCAGAATACGTTCTGGCATTCTTCTGCCCACCTGTTAGCAGAAGCTGTTGAATCGGTTTTTCCTGGCGTGAAATTCTGGGTAGGCCCTGCACTTGAAAAAGGGTTCTATTATGATATGGATCTGGGCGATCGGAAAATGAATGAAGAGGATCTGTTATTGCTGGAAAAGAAAATGAATGAGCTGGCCAAACAATCCAATCTGTATATCCGCAAAGAGATATCCAAGAAAGATGCCATTGCATATTTTGCCGAGAAAGGAGATGAATATAAACTCGATCTTCTGAGTAATCTGACTGATGGAGAAATTACTTTTTATTCGCAAGGTGGTTTTACCGATCTCTGTCGCGGCCCGCATATTCCCGATACCGGTTTTATCAAAGCCATTAAATTAACCAGTATTGCCGGTGCTTACTGGAAGGGTAATGAGAAAAATAAAATGCTTACCCGTGTATATGGTGTCACTTTTCCTAACCAGAAAGAGTTAGATCAATACCTGTTAATGCTGGAGGAAGCGAAAAAACGCGATCACCGCAAGCTGGGTAAAGAACTGAGTATTTTTACGATGCATGAAGATATCGGTCCGGGTTTAATCTTATGGATGCCCAACGGAACGGTTATTATCGAAGAGTTGGAAAAATTAGCCAAGGAAACAGAATCGGATGCCGGTTATAAAAGAGTGGTTACCCCGCATATTGCGAAAGAAAACCTGTACTTCACCAGCGGACACCTTCCTTATTATGCAGATAGTATGTTCCCACCCATGGAAATGGATGGAGAAAAATATTATCTCAAAGCCATGAACTGTCCGCATCACCATAAAATATTTGATGCAGAACCAAAAAGTTACCGCGACCTGCCTTACCGGATAGCTGAATATGGTACCTGTTATCGTTATGAGCAAAGTGGTGAATTATTTGGACTGATGCGTGTTCGTTGTCTGCATATGAATGATGCGCATATCTATTGTTCGAAAGAGCAGTTTAAGCAGGAATTCAAGGCCGTGAATGATATGTATCTCAAGTATTTCAAAATATTTGGGATCGATAAATATGTGATGCGTTTATCACTGCATGATCCGGAGAAACTGGGACAGAAATACATAAATGAACCGGAACTCTGGTTAGAAACAGAAGAATTAGTAAGAAATGTATTGATAGAAACTGGTGTGCCATTTGTAGAAGTAAAAGGAGAAGGTGCTTTTTATGGTCCGAAAATAGATGTGCAGATTTGGAGTACGATTGGAAGGGAATTTACGCTGGCTACTAACCAGGTAGATTTTGCCCAACCCCGTAGTTTCAAATTATCTTTTACCAATAAAGAAAATGAACCCGAAATTCCATTGATCATTCACCGCGCGCCATTGGGTACGCATGAACGATTTATCGGTTTCCTGTTGGAGCATTATGCGGGCAAATTCCCGGTATGGCTGGCACCGGTTCAGGCTAAGATTTTGCCGATTAGTGATAAATTCCTGGAATATGCGGAAGCGGTTCAAAAGCAGTTACGCAGGGCAGGGGTAAGGGTAGAGATTGATGATCGCCAGGAAAAGATCGGGAAAAAGATTCGGGATACCGAGCTGATGCGTGTACCCTATATGCTGGTAGTGGGAGAGAAAGAGATGACTGAAAACAAATTATCGGTACGCAGACAGGGGAAAGGAGATATCGGCACACAGGATATTTCTGTTTTCATAGAAAATATCCTCGACGAGATTGAAAACCGTAAATCAGGTGAAGAGGCAGGATAATTATTTTATATCTTTACAAATAACCGGTGAGGGGTTTTAAAAGAATGAAACCTGTAACCAAAGAAGATTTTTATTCACTAAACAAGTTTTAATGGCATTACCACCAAGAGCGGGGGGAAGGTTTAATCCCCGGTTTAACAGGCAGCCGGAGCCTGAGCATCGTATAAACGAGAGAATCCGGGTACCACAGGTTCGATTAGTAGGCGACAATGTAACCGTTGGCGTTTATTCTACACTGGAAGCATTAAAGATTGCACAAGAGCAGGAGCTGGATTTGGTAGAAATATCTCCAACCGCAGATCCGCCGGTTTGCAAAGTGATCGATTATAAGAAATTCCTCTACGAAAAGAAGAAGAAGGAAAAGGAAATGAAAGCCAATTCCAAGCAAAGCGAGGTGAAGGAAATCCGCTTTACGCCTGGAACGGATGATCATGATTTTGACTTCAAAGCAAAACACGCTGAAAAATTCCTGAAAGATGGTAATAAAGTAAAAGCCTATGTTCAGTTTAAGGGACGTGCCATCATGTTCCAGGACAGGGGTCAGTTACTTTTATTAAAATTTGCCGAAAGACTGGCAGAAGCCGGCGTACTGGAAAGTATGCCCAAACTGGAAGGAAAACGCATGTTCGCCATCTTCACTCCCAAGACAGGTAAAAAGACAAAAACAACGTAGTCAATTATCTGATAATCAATAATTAACAATTAATAATTTATGTTTACGCATATATTTTAATTGGTAATTGCTAATTATTACTGATTAATTGCTAATTTTGCATCCCATTTCCCACAAGGCTCAACAAGTGTCCCGCCAGTGCAGGACCGCCAGCAGGGTGTAATCTTTTATAGATTATTTAATATGCCAAAGGTAAAAACAAACTCCAGCGCCAAGAAGCGCTTTAAGGTGACCGG
>CAIYKV010000020.1 GCA_903926855.1 uncultured Bacteroidota bacterium
ACTAATTGATTTTCAATTTACATTTTACCTGGATATATTTTTAAAGCTTCTTCGAGACAATCCATTGCTTTATTTATATCATTTAAATTTAATACGTATGCTAGTCTCACTTCCTGCCTACCTAATCCAGGCGATCCGTAAAAACCTGTGGCTGGTGCCAGCATCACTGTCTGGTCCTGGAAAGAAAAACTTTCCAAAAGCCATTGACAAAAAATATCTGCATCATCGATAGGCAATTTGGCCATTGCATAAAATGCCCCACCCGGGTTTGGGCAGAAGACTCTTTCCATTGCATTTAGGCGTTTCACAATCAAATCTCTTCTGGATTTATATTCTGCCTTGGTAGTATCAAAATAATCGGCAGGCAGATCAATAGCTGCTTCTCCTGCAATCTGGGCAAAACTGGGTGGACTTAATCTCGCCTGTGCAAATTTCATCGCTGCATCCAATACGGATTGATTTTTAGTAATAAATGCACCAATCCTTCCACCGCAGGCACTGTATCTTTTACTAATGGTATCCATTAAAATTACATTGTCATCTACTCCCTCCAAATGCATAGCGCTGATCTGTTTTCCTTCATAACAGAATTCACGATAAGCCTCATCAGAAAATAAATAGAGATTGTATTTCAGGATCATTTTACGTAACTGCTCCATCTCTCCCTCGGTATATAAATAGCCAGTTGGATTATTGGGGTTACAGATGACAATTGCTTTGGTTTTAGGCGTGATTTTTTTTTCAAATTCCTCAATGGGAGGCAAGGCAAACCCATTTTCTATATGTGAGGTTACGGGAACTACCGTAACACCTGCCGCAACAGCAAATCCATTATAGTTCGCATAGAAGGGTTCTGGTATGATGACTTCATCACCCGCATCCAAACAGGTCATAAATCCAAACTGGATTGCTTCACTGCCCCCTGTGGTTATAATGATCTGGTTGCTATTGATATTGATGCCAACACTTTTATAGTATTCGACAAGTTTTTTCCGATAGCTTTCATTGCCTGCGCTATGACTATACTCCAGTACTTTGAAATGACTGTTTCTTACCGCATCCAGTACCATTTTAGGAGTTTCAATATCGGGCTGACCAATATTCAGATGGTATACTTTGGTGCCTCTTTTTTTGGCAGCTTCTGCATAGGGCACCAACTTCCGTATGGGCGAAGCAGGCATGGCTTGTCCGCGTTGACTGATTTCTAACATATAGCAAAGATAACAGGGTGATCAACTTGCACAAAACAAAAAAAACGCAACCTGAGTGGGTTGCGTTTCAATTTAATTATCGATAGAGAAATATTTATTTAACCTCTTCCACTACCCCTTTGATAGTAAGTTCAATTGGGGGAAGAATATTGGCAAATTTTACAGTTACTTTTTTACTGAATTCACCTGGACTTTCCGCATTGTAGGTGACTTTAATATCACTGGATTTACCTTTCATGATTGGTGCCTTACTATATTCAGGTGTTGTACAACCACATTCTGCGGTAGCCACTTCAACTACCACAGGCTTGGAAGATGTATTTGTAAAACTGAAGACAAAAGTTGCTGGTACATGCTGTTTAATCTTACCAAAATCATGACTGGTAGTTTTAAAAGCAATATCCGATTGTGCAAAAAGACTGGAACTAATCAATAGAAAAAAAAGTACTAGGTTCTTCTTCATAGAAATGTGAATTGATCGATGATTTAGTTTTTATCAGATTTGCCTTTTACCGGTGCAGCAGCATCTTGAGCTACCGGTGCCGGAGCTGGAACAGTTACGCCGGTAAGTGTAACCCTCTTGGTAAGTCCCTTGTCAAAAAAGATATCAGTAATCTTTGTATACTGGCCATTTTGCCCACCGTTAAAAGTAATATTCACTTTTGTAGTTTCTCCAGGCCCAAACTTTTGATTAGGAACAAAATTTGGGGTGGTACAACCACAACCTGCTTTTGCTGTAATCAATGTTACCGTATCCTGACTAATGTTCTTGATGAATACAACAAATTCAACGGGCTTACCAAAAATGCTCTGTCCTGCATTATATTCTGCGTTTTTGAACTCTAAAACTTTATTAATATCCACTGGTGGGGTAGCTGGTGTGGCGGGTGCGGCAGCTGTTTGTGCATAAGTTGCAAAGGCAACAACCACAAAGCTGAGTAAAAGGACTATTTTTTTCATATTTTAATTTATATTTATATTGCAAAATTACTGATTCCCTTCGGCTTTAGCAATTAACTTCAAGCCAAATCCGTGCCAGATGCGTATTTTAGACAAAATTAGAAAAATAGACTTATAAGTAGATGGGGTGATTAAAAAATGATTTTCATCTGAACCCTAAATTCCTATAGTCTATTCACTAGGTAACGTTATTTTTGTTTTATGGAAGAAACCCTTTTAGCAGAACACCAGAACGATATGCTTTCGTTTGAAGGTTTCAGGAATGCAATACTGTCTGATTACAGAACAGTCATTGTAAGCCGTGAGGTGAGTTTATCAGGGCGAAAAGAAGTTTTGACAGGAAAAGGCAAGTTTGGCATTTTTGGTGATGGCAAAGAAGTGGCACAGATTGCCATGGCCAAATTTTTTAAACCCGGAGATTTCAGGAGCGGGTATTACCGCGACCAGACTTTTATGTTTGCTGCAGGCCTGGCAACCGTTGAACAGTTTTTTTCACAGTTATATGCGGATCCTTTTTTAGAGAATGATCCTTTCAGCGCAGGCAGACAAATGAATGCGCATTTTGCAACCCGATTTGTGGATGATAAGGGAGACTGGCTGGATCTTGCCAACCGGAAAAATATTTCTTCTGATATGGCACCTACGGCTTCCCAGATGCCAAGAGCATTGGGGTTAGCCTATGCATCCAAATGTTTTCGGAATGCACTTCACCCTGAATTGTTTGAAGGCCTGAGTAACCAAGGTAACGAAATTTGTTTTTGTACCATCGGAGATGCCAGCACTTCTGAAGGACATTTTTGGGAAACCATTAATGCAGCAGGTGTTTTACAGGTACCATTGGCTGTATTTGTTTGGGATGATGGGTATGGTATTTCTGTTCCTAAAAATTTTCAAACAACAAAAGGGTCTATTTCGGAGGCTTTACAAGGACTTGAAAAGGAACCTGGTACCAATGGAATTCATATTTATAAAGTAAAAGCCTGGGATTATGCAGGTATGTGTGAAGTGTTTGAAGAGGCACTACAGAAATTGCGAATAGATCATGTGCCTGTTTTATTTCATGTGGAAGAAGTGACACAACCACAGGGACATTCAACCAGTGGAAGTCATGAGAGATATAAAAGTGCCGAAAGACTGGAATGGGAAAAGGAATGGGATTGTATTAAAAAAATGAAAGAATGGCTTATCGAAACAGGATTGGCTAATGATGATGAGCTTTCTGAAATAGAAGCAGAAGCCAAAGAGCATGTTCGTATTAGCCGGGGAAATGCCTGGGAAAAATATATTGCACCTATTAAAGAAATGGCAGCAGATGCTGCGGATAGAATTCATGAAGTGGTGATTAATGATATTGAAGTCTATAATCATTTACAAAAAATAATCAAAGACCTACTCTCGAATAAAGAGCCTCTGCGCCGGGATGTTTTAAAAGCAGTTTCCCTAACGATGGAGTTAGCCCCCAATTCTCCTTCCATTCCTGAACTGCTCACTTATTATAATGAGCTAATCAATAATAATCGTCAGTTATACAATACCCATTTATATAATGAAGGCCCAAGAAGTGCGCTTGAAGTGAAAGAGATAAAGCCTTTGATTGCAGAGGATGCTCCCAAGGCAAACGGTTACGAGATCCTGAATAAATATTTTGATGCATTATTTGAACATAATCCCAAAGTATATGCTTTTGGGGAAGATGTAGGACATATAGGTGATGTGAACCAGGGATTTGCCGGTTTGCAGGATAAGTATGGATCAAGCAGGATATCGGATACCGGTATTCGGGAACTCACCATTGTGGGACAGGCAATCGGTTTGGCATTACGCGGACTTCGCCCTATTGCAGAAATTCAGTATGTAGATTACCTGTTATATGGATTACAGCCCCTTAGTGATGATGTAGCTACCACGCATTACAGAACGGCAGGTCAGCAAAGTTGTCCGCTTATCATCAGAACCCGGGGACATCGACTCGAAGGAATCTGGCATAGTGGTTCACCCATGGGAATGATCATTCATTCCTTACGCGGTTTATATGTATGCGTACCCAGAAATATGGTTCAGGCCGCAGGTATGTATAATACCCTGTTACAAGGCATTGATCCCGCCATTGTAATTGAATGTTTGAATGGGTACCGTTTGAAAGAAAAAATGCCTTCTAACCTGCTCGAATTTACCGTTCCATTAGGTATTCCGGAAGTGATCAGACAGGGAGATGATATCACCATTGTTTCGTATGGTTCTACGTTAAGAATTATTGAAGAAGCCGCTGATCGTCTTGCAAACCTGGGTATCAGTTGCGAGATCATGGATGTACAAACACTGTTACCATTTGATATCGAGCATAAAATATTAGCCTCATTACAAAAAACCAACCGTATTATTTTTATTGATGAAGATGTACCTGGTGGTGCCGCAGCATATATGCTCAATAAAGTAATGGAAGAACAAAAAGCTTTTCGCTGGTTAGATATCTCTCCACGTACCATCACAGCCCAGGCCCATAGACCCGGTTATGGAAGCGATGGAGATTATTTCAGCAAACCCAATGCTGAGCAGATTATTTCGGTGATCAGGGATATGATGGCGGAGTGATGAATTTGAAAATTTGAAAATGTGGGAATTTGAAAATGTTCCGGTATTAAGCCGCTACAAATAATAGCTACTACTTCATCTATTGGCCTAATTATTTATTTCCTTCACTCAATAAATAAACTGTTTAATTCCTGGGTGGGTATCCAGCAGGCTTCTTTTTTTCCGAACCAGCGATAACGATTTTTGGCGATCCAGTCGTAGATGGAATCCCGGATGAAACGGGGGATGACGACGAAAATATAGAGTGAAGGCAACGGGCCGTTGAGTTTTTTTACCACTCGTAAAGCACCGGCTGATTTTGTATAAAGGATATTATTTTCCAGCAAAATAAAAGAACCGAATTCCGTTGGGGGAAGCTGAAATTGTTGCAATACCTGCTGGCCAAACTCACTTTGCAGGGAAGCAAAATGAAATTGGTGCTTTGGATCATGTTTGATTACGAATTGTACACTACTCTGCATAAATTACAAATACCATCAAACAATATTACCGGATGGGATAAGTTACTGGTATCTTTCACTACCTAAAGTTATCAATTCCTTTACAAACAGAAATCTTATCCCATATTGTGAAACACTTTGTTCACATCCTCGTCCTGTTCCAGCCTTTCAATCAACTTACTTACATCTTCGGCTTCGGTATCGCTTACAGGAACTGTGGTTGTAGGTATCCATTCCAGTTCTGAACTGATAGGGCTTAGCCCTTTATCCTCCAAAGCCTTCTGCAGGTTACCAAAATCAACAAAAGCACATCGGAGTACCAGGATAGGATTACCATGTTCATCATTACTTTCTCCCAATTCATCCAAACCATGATCAATCAGTTCCAGTTCCAGGTCATCCATATTCAATCCTTCCGGTTTCAGCTTGAATACTCCCATTTTTTTAAACTGGAAGCTCACACTGCCACTATTGCCTAAAGCACCATTTCCTTTATTAAAATGACTTTTTACGTTCGCCACCGTACGTACATGGTTATCCGTAGCGGTCTCTACCAAAAGCGCTACACCATGCGGGGCATATCCTTCATACAGAATTTCTTCATAATTACTGGTATCCTTACCCATCGCCCTTTTAATGGCCGCTTCCACACGATCCTTGGGCATACCCACACTCTTGGCATTCTGAAAGCAACGACGTAATGCCGGGTTGGTGGCTATATCGGGTCCACCCGCTTTCACAGCAATCACAATCTCTTTTCCGATCCGGGTAAATTGCTTGGCCATCCTGTCCCAGCGGGCAAACATAGTAGCTTTACGTACTTCAAAAATCCGTCCCATATTGGTCGATTAAATATTGATAAGTAATTGAAAGGACTGCAAAATTAACGGATGCGGGTTAAGTTGCCAACCTTATATATAAAAAAACAGTCACGCTGGTCGGCGTGACTGTTTTACAAAATTCAAGTTAATTATACTTTTAGTTTACTATTCGCCTTACTATAGCCGAAATAAACCACCAATCCCACAATCATCCAAACAAGGGCACTTAACAGGGTTTCTTTTGGCAGAGAAACGATCATAGCGGTACAAACCAGCATACCTAAAATAGGCACCAGCGGAACCAGCGGGGTTTTGAAAGGTCTAACCCTTCCCGGATCATTTCTTCTCATCACCCAAACACCCACACAAACCAGCACAAAGGCAAACAAAGTTCCAATACTGGTCAGGTCTCCGGCAACACTACCCGGTATAAAAGCAGCAAATGCGCCTACGAAAAGAAATAGGATCAGATTTGATTTATAAGGAGTCCTGAATTTGGGATGTAGGTCAGAGAACATTTTGGGTAATAAACCATCCGTTGACATGGTATAGAATACCCGGCTTTGTCCCATTAGCATCACCAATATTACCGATGAAAAACCTGCCAGAATAGCAATGGTAACTGCTTTTGCCAGCCAACCATAGTCTTTCATATAGGTTTCAATTGCATAGGCAACTGATGCTTCTTTACCAGATTTTACGAAATCAGTATAAGGTGCCACACCTGTTAATACATAAGAGAAAAGGATATACAGTACAGTACAAATCACTAAAGATCCAAGAATACCTATTGGCATATCTCTTTTTGGATTTTTCGCTTCCTGTGCAGCTGTAGATACAGCATCAAAACCAATAAATGCAAAGAATACAATGGCTGCTCCGGTAAGTACACCCCCATAGCCATGCCTGAAAAAATCTGTATAACTATATAAAGATCCGTCAGGTTTCAGTGCCGGTGGTGCATCTGCAGGTATAAAATAAGGACTGTGATTTACAGGATTGATAAATTTCCATCCCACTACGATGAAAACAACCACAATTGCCACTTTAATAAAAACGATAATTGAGTTTACTATAGCAGACTCCTGGGTTCCTTTGATCAATAAAAGAGATAATAACAATAAGATGAATAAGGCAGGAACATTCATGATACCCGTATGCATCACATTGGCAGCATCCAGCGCTTTTTCAAAAGGGGAATGACACCATTCATACGGTATCGACCCTAGATGGTATTGTTCGAGAAGTTTATTCAAAAACTCACTCCAGGCAATGGATACAGTAGCTGCTCCCAGTGCATATTCCAATATCAAAGCCCAGCCAATAATCCAGGCAACCAGTTCTCCCATAGTGGCATAGGCATACGTATAGGCACTACCTGCAATAGGGATCATAGAAGCAAACTCAGCATAACATAATCCGGCAAAAGCACAGCCAATAGCGGCTACGATAAATGATAGGGTAACGGCTGGTCCGGCATGCTCTCCGGCAGCAGCTGCGGTTCTAACAAAAAGACCGGCTCCGATAATAGCTCCGATACCTAAAGCGATCAGGCTTCCGGCACCCAGGGTACGCTTCAATCCTTTTTCAGAATCAGCGGCTTGTGCCATTAAACCATCCAGTGATTTTTTTCTGAATAAACTCATAATAGAATTGGTTAGGGGTTCTTGATTAAAGTTTAGGCAAAATAGGCATTTCTTCTTTTTGCACCCCGAAAACTTTTCTAATTCGGCCATTGGCCAGCAGAAAGCCATATATCGGCAGAAATCTTATATTGCGAAACTAATTATTTGTGAATATGAGAAAATCAAACCGGCTTACCATATATATTATTCTTGCTATGTTAGTCGGTATATTACTCGGAGCCATTATTCATGAGAAATCGTCCCCGGCTTTTATAATTTCCTTTTCAAATAATATCAAATTACTGACTACTATTTTTCTCAGGCTGGTGCAGATGATTATTGCTCCCCTGGTTTTTTCGACGCTGGTGGTGGGGATTGCCAAGCTGGGCGACCTGAAAACAGTAGGTAGGGTAGGTGGAAAAGCTATGCTATGGTTTGTAACAGCCTCTCTTGTCAGTTTATTACTCGGAATGTTGCTGGTGAACCTGTTACAGCCTGGGGCAGGGATAGATATGAGCAGTGCGGATTTTAATGGAGCAAAGGATATGCTTGGGAAAACCCAGGAATTCAATATCCAAAAATTCATTGAGCATGTGTTTCCCAAAAGTGTGATCGAGGCAATGGCTAATAACGAAATCTTACAATTGGTGATATTCAGTATTTTCTTTGGTATTGCTACTGCAATATTGGGAGAACAGGCCAAAATTGTTGTAAGGGGGCTGGAAGCAGTATCGCATATCATCCTAAAAATGGTAGGATATGTGATGAATTTTGCTCCAATAGGGGTATTTGGAGCAATTGCTGCAGTGATTGCTACAAAGGGTCTGGAAGTATTTATATTTTATGGAAAATACCTGTTATACTTTATTACAGGTATTGGTGTACTATGGATTGTAATGCTATTAGTAGGGCTTGTTATATTGGGTAAACGACTTCCAGAGTTGTTAAAACGAATATTGCCACCCATGATCGTAGCTTTTAGCACCACCAGTAGCGAATCTGTTTTCCCTAAACTTACTGATGAACTGGAAAAATTTGGTTGCAAGGACAAAATAGTAGCCTTCATCCTTCCTTTGGGTTATTCTTTTAATCTGGATGGCAGTATGATGTATATGACGTTTGCCAGCATTGCCATTGCTCAGGCATATGGGATTCATCTTGATTTTGGAACCCAGCTTACTATGCTATTAGTGCTTATGCTAACCAGTAAAGGGATTGCAGGTGTACCCAGAGGGTCCCTGGTTGTCGTAACGGCAACTTGCGGAATGTTTCATATACCACCGGAAGGAATTGCATTAATATTGCCTATCGATCATTTTTGCGATATGTTCAGAACTGCTACGAATGTTCTTGGAAATGCATTGGCTACCAGCGTAGTAAGTAAATGGGAAAATTCCCTCGAACCGGCTATAAAAGAGTAAGTAACTGATTATGGAACAGATATTATTATCAGCATTTCATTGGAGCCAGCTATTGCAGCCTCAATTTTATATTGAACATGGCGGGCTATGGTTGATTTTGTTTGTGGTATTTGCGGAAACCGGGCTATTTGCCGGATTCTTTTTACCAGGCGATAGTCTCTTATTCGTTGCGGGTATATATTCCAGCAATATTGCAAATGAAATTATTCCAACGGGGAATGAATATATTGATCTATTTATACTCTTATTCCTGATTTCAATAGCCGGGATTGCCGGTAATACAGTTGGGTATTGGTTTGGAAGAAGGGTAGGGCCCACTATGTTTCATTGGAAAGAAAATTTGCTTTTCAAACACCGGTATCTGACACAGGCACATGATTTTTATGAAAAGCATGGAGCAGGCGCAATCATTGTGGCCAGGTTTATTCCCATCGTCAGAACTTTTTCTCCTATTGTAGCCGGTATTGTTACTATGGATAAAAAGAAATTTGCTTTTTATAATGTAGTGGGTTGTGTAGCCTGGGTGTTCAGCATGTTATTCGCCGGTCATTTTCTGCAGAAATGGATTCTCTCCCAGTTTGGTTTTGATCTGAAAGACCATTTGGAAGTAATTGTACTCGGAATTGTGTTGGTTACCACTGCACCGGTTATTGCCAAATTGGTATTCGGCAAAAAGAAAAAAAACAGTTAGCAACCCGGCATGAAACTACCGCAAAAAGAATATGGCGTTTTTTCACTTCCTGTGATTGTTGGCGCACTTGGTTTTTTTGTAGATGTGTATGATCTTTTACTTTTTGCCATCATCCGTAAACCCAGTCTTGCATCTTTAGGCCTGTCCCCTGCCGAGGTATTATCCAAAGGGGAACTCATCATCAGTGTACAAATGGTTGGCTTAATGGTGGGTGGAATTATCTGGGGTATTATGGGGGATAAAAAAGGAAGATTAAGCGTATTGTTTGGCTCTATCATTTTATACTCTCTTGCCAATATTGCCAATGGCATGGTGCAGAATGTTCCCCAATATGTCATCATGCGTTTTCTGGCAGGTATCGGTCTGGCTGGCGAACTCGGTGCCAGTATTACCCTTGTGAATGAAATGCTGCCTAAAGAGAAAAGAGGAATTGCAGCTTCTATTATTGCCAGCGTGGGTGTATTTGGTGCAGTAACTGCATTTTTTGTAAACCAGGCATTTCATGACTGGCGTCTCTGTTATTATATTGGTGGTGTAATGGGTTTACTGCTTTTATTATTACGCGCAAATGTGATGGAAAGCGGTTTATTCGGACAAGTTAAAAAATCATCTGTTGTAAGAGGAAATTTCCTGATGCTGTTTAACAATAAAGACAGGGCTCTTCGATATATGAAAGGTGTAGTAATCGGTCTTCCCGTATGGTATGTGATTGGAATACTCATTACTTTCTCTGATAAATTCGGACATGAATTCGGAATCGAAGGAGTGGATCCGGGTAAGGCCATCATGTACCAGTATGTTGCCATTGGTATAGGTGATATGACAGCCGGGCTGTTAAGTAATTACCTGAAAAGCAGAAAAAAAGCATTGTATATCTTCATTTCTATTTTATCTGTATTTATTACCCTTTATTTTTTACAAGCCGGAGGGCATGGATCTGTTCAATCAATGTACCTGCTTTGTGCTTGTATGGGTTTTGGGGCTGGTTTTTCAGTGTTGTATATAACTATGTCTGCCGAACAATTCGGCACCAATCTCCGGGCATCCACTGCTATTTCTATTCCCAATGTAGTAAGGGGTATTCTGCCGCTGATTATTTTACTGCATAAAGGATTGCGTAACCTGACAGGTAGTTATGTAACGGGTGGATGGATGACAGGCATAGTAATCATAAGCATTGCGTTAATAGCCGTTTATCATACCAAAGAAACTTTTGGAAGGGATATGGATTATCTGGAAGAATAATAAAAAAGCAGTGAATGATTTTACGATCATAATTTTAATCAGTACTTATTTGTTGGTTCCTTGTTCGTCTGTTCAATATTCCCTAAGTTTATAAGTAATTTTTGACATCCATGACTGAAAAAAAATACGGGGTACTTTCTTTGCCGGTAATCGTTGCTGCCTTAGGTTATTTTGTAGATATCTACGATCTACTTCTGTTTACGATTGTTAAAAAGCCCAGTATGATTGGGGTAGGGGCTACTGATGCTAGTTTGCTTTCAGACAGTACCCGGGTTATTAACTGGCAGATGCTGGGTTTATTACTTGGGGGAATTATTTGGGGTGTATTGGCGGATAAGAAAGGAAGATTAAGTGTATTGTTCGGCTCTATTATATTATACTCAATTGCTAATTTTTGTACCGGCTTTATTCATACAGTTGATCAGTATGCGATTTGCCGTTTTGCAGGGGGATTGGGGCTGGCGGGAGAGTTGGGTGCAGGAATTACCCTGGTAAGCGAATTATTGCCTAAAAATAAAAGAGGTATAGGCACTTCTTTGGTTGCCGGTATTGGATTGAGTGGTGCCGTATTTGCCTATTTTACCTACCAGTTTACACAGGATTGGCGTATGTGCTATTTTATTGGTGGCGCTTTGGGAGTGGCTTTATTATTACTGCGTGTTAGTGTTGCCGAATCCGGGATGTTTAAAGAAGTAAAAGAATCGAATGCAGTAAAGGGCAATTTCTTTATGCTGATTAATAATGGCAAGCGGTTTAAAAAATACATTACTTCCATTTTGATTGGGTTGCCAACCTGGTATGTGATCGGGATATTGGTAAACCAGAGCGATCGGTTTGGGAAAGCCATGTTTGGTAGTACCACCATTGACTCAGGGCGATCTATCATGTTTGCCTATGCAGCCATTGCCATTGGAGATATGTTTGTGGGACTGGTAAGTCATTGGTTTAAGAGTAGAAAAAAAGCACTTCTTTTATATTATATACTCTGTATTCTTTGCCTGGTTCTTTTCTTCAGCAGTTATAATCATTCCAATGCCTCTATGTACACGATCTGTGCGCTGTTGGGCTTTAGTACGGGTTTCTGGGCTATTTTTATTACCATGGGAGCGGAACAGTTTGGAACCAATCTTCGGGCTACAGCTGCCACCACTATCCCGAATATGGTAAGAGGCGCTTTACCCCTGATCAATATGTTATTTTTAGATCTGTTTCAGAAAAACTGGGGCTGGACGCTGATCAATAGCGGAATGGTTACCGGTGCCGTGGTAATGACCATCACTTTGATCGCATTTTATTTTACGGAAGAAACTTTTCACAAAGATCTTAAATATGTAGAACTACCTTAGCATAACCATTCCCTGAACCGGAATGAATGGATATATCCTTAAATCCGAATCCATGCAAGCAAATGAAAACCAAACTGGCCCCTCCCAAAGGGATAAGGTTATAAAGTTTCTCGTGATTCGTTTTTCCTCTATCGGCGATATCGTGCTTACTTCACCGGTTGTTCGTTGTATCAAAGAACAGGTTTCCGGTGCCAAAATTCATTATCTAACCAAGACTTCCTATGCAGGACTGGTAAACCACAATCCCTATATCGATAAAGTGCAGGTATTGGATAGCAGTTGGGATTTATTGATACACCAGTTGCAATTCGAAGAATACGATTATATCATAGATCTCCATCATAACCTCAGAACTTTTCGAATTAAACGGGCATTGAAAAATGTTCCTGCTTATTCTTTTGATAAACTCAATATTCAGAAATGGTTGTTAACTGCTTTGAAAATCAATCGACTGCCGGATATACATATTGTTGACAGGTATATGGCCACATTATCAAAATTGAATGTGGTAAATGATGGGAAAGGATTGGATTATTTTTTTCCTGAAAAGGACAAGGTTACTGAAAAGGATCTTCCCCTTTCGCATGTATTCGGTTTTGTGGGTATTGTGATTGGTGCCGCATTACAAACTAAAAAATTGCCTGTACATAAATTGCAGGAATTATGCACGAATATTAAATATCCCATTGTATTACTGGGTGGACCGGAAGATAGAAAAGCGGGAGATGAGATTGCTTCAGTAGATGATATTAAAGTGTACAATTCCTGCGGCAAATTCAGTTTGCATGAAAGCGCCCACCTGATACAAAAAGCGAAACTGATTATCAGTAATGATACCGGACTCATGCATATTGCAGCTGCTTTTAAAAAACCAATCATCAGTATTTGGGGAAACACGATCCCTGCATTTGGAATGACTCCTTATTATGGAAATGAAGCCATTAGGAATGATCGATCTGAGGTAAGTAATTTAGGCTGTCGGCCTTGTAGTAAAATAGGATATGATAAATGCCCGAAAGGTCATTTTAAGTGTATGGAGTTGCAGAATATTGAAACTATTATGGGAATGGTCAAAACCTATTTGTAATTCATTGCCTCTAACCAATCAATCCATAACTCATTATTAATAAAAAAGTCCCCCTTACTAAGGAGGACTTTCTAGAGATTGAAATATTTTTTACAAAGTCTTCAACACATCATTCATACTTCTCACTGCATCAGCACTCTTATTAAAAGCTGCCTGCTCATCTGCATTCAATCCAAAATCAAGAATCTTTTCCCAACCATTTTTACCAATGGTAACCGGAACGCCTAAGCAGATATCTTTTTGTCCATATTCACCATCCAGACTTACGCAGCAGGTAAACAATTTTTTCTCATCGCGTACAATGCTTTCAACCAAAGCCGCACCAGCAGCTCCGGGTGCATACCAGGCAGAAGTGCCTAATAATTTGGTTAAGGTAGCACCGCCTACCATGGTATCAGCAATGATCTGTTTTTGTTGTTCTTCAGTTAAGAATTTAGTAACGGGAACGCTGTTCCAGGTAGCCAAACGGATCAAAGGGATCATGGTAGTATCTCCATGTCCACCTACTACTACTGCGTTCAAGTCGGCCGGACTGCAACCCAGGTGTTGACTGAGTTGATATTTAAAACGGGCGCTGTCTAAAGTGCCGCCCATACCAATAATTCTGTTTTTGGGTAAGCCGGTAGATTGCAAGGCAAGATAGGTCATGGTATCCATCGGGTTGCTGATTACGATAATAATCGCATCAGGAGAATATTTCAGGATATTTTCAGTAACGCCTTTTACGATGCCCGCATTGGTGCCGATCAGTTCTTCGCGGGTCATACCGGGTTTACGCGGTAACCCGGAAGTGATTACCACTACATTGGAATTTGCGGTTTTGGAATAATCATTGGTACTGCCTGTGATACGGGTATCAAAACCCAGTAAAGCAGCGGTCTGCATCATATCCTGTGCCTTACCTTCTGCAAAACCTTCTTTAATATCCAGTACTACCAACTCATCTGCCAGTTGCGCACGGGCAATATTATCGGCACAGGTAGCACCCACGGCACCGGCACCTACAACAGTAACTTTCATAAAAGACTATTTAGAAATGATAAATTTTTGTCGGTGCAAAGTTAGGGTTTGGCGGCTTGGTAAAACTGAGAAAGACGAATTCTTTTTAACAGGGGTTTTAGATAAAGAGGGTCCCCCAGCCATTTAACAATTAAACAATAAATCCCGCCAGCTGCTATATAAGTTTTATCCCGCTGTCTACATCTTTAAAATAAATCCCCCATTCACCAATGCCACCAGTTCAGGCACTTCCATTACCGGATGGAGGGGTGGGTCGAATACTTTTACCAGGGCACCTTTTTTATCATATACAGCTACAAAAGGGGTGGCCTGTACCCTGAAAAAGCCGGGAACATAATATTTGGGGTCATTACCCATGCGGATATTGGGATATTCTTCCAGGTGATAGTGGTTATAAAACTCCCTGATCATGGCAAGGGGTTTATAGGCAACAAATACGAAAAAAACATTTTTAAGACTGTCCATATGTGCCACCAGTTCTTTGGTGGTATATTGGCAATGTCCGCAATCAGGCGAAAAATAAATGATTACGGTAAAATCATAGTTTTTGGGTAATTGCGCTTTGGTAAATACAGAACTATCGCCCTGGATAATGCTGAAAGCAGGAATATGCAGGTCTTTTTTATAGGGAGGAACCGTATCTTGAACTTGTGCGGAAACTGTTCCGGTAAATATCAGGAGCAGCAAAAAGGATATATATTTCATACAACCGATTTATGATAAGAAACTAGGCAGACTTGTTTTCATTCGCTTCGATCATTCGCATATGCTTGGCGTCTTTTAAGAACTGAGATGCGAATATGAAATTATTCAATAATTCATCTTTACTGAAAATGATCTCTTTATTGTTTCCTTCCCATTGTTTATGTCCCTGGTGCAGATATA
Source organism: uncultured Bacteroidota bacterium (assembly GCA_903926855.1). Lineage (GTDB taxonomy): Bacteria > Bacteroidota > Bacteroidia > Chitinophagales > Chitinophagaceae > Sediminibacterium. The sequence goes on from CAIYKV010000020.1 coordinate 15,345, forward strand.
CAATATGATCGCCGATTTCCATCACACTATTCATATCATGCGTAACCACAATGGTCGTGATTTTAAATTCGAGTGTAATTTCTTTGATCAGTTTATCGATTACCAATGAGGTTTGGGGATCAAGCCCCGAGTTGGGCTCATCACAAAAAAGGTATTTGGGGTTTAATACAATGGAACGGGCAATACCCACTCTTTTCTTCATTCCACCACTAATCTCAGAAGGATATCTTTTATGTGCATCTTTCAGGTTTACCCGGTCAAGCACTTCATCGGCTCTTTTCTTTTTTTCGCCCAGGGTCCAATTCGTAAACATATTCAGGGGAAACATGATATTCTGTTCCACTGTCATCGAATCAAAAAGGGCCGTGCCCTGAAACAACATCCCAATCTGTTGGCGCAATAGTTTACGCTGGTCATTTTCCATAGCCAGCATATCTACTCCGTCATACATAATCGAACCTGAATCGGGCGTAAACAACCCTACCATGCATTTTGTCAAAACCGTTTTACCACTGCCACTGGTTCCAATGATCAGGTTACATTTACCTGCCTGCATTACCGCACTAATACCATCCAGGATTACCTGGTCGCCAAACTGTTTATGTATATTCTTTATCTCAATCATGGTACTGCAATATAAACCCTTTTCCCCGGGTGTTTATTTCCCTCAAATTGTACATCATAACCCCTAACGCGTAACCTGTAACTCGCAATCCTATAATACTTCAATCTGATTCCTAAGCAAATCCTCAAACACATCTCTTCTGCTGATCAGTTGCACTTTACCATTAATCACCAATACCTGGGCGGGTTTAAAACGGGCATTATAATTACTGGCCATTTCATATCCATAGGCACCGGCATTATAGAAAACCAGGTAATCGCCTTCTCTGATCTCATTCAGTTCCCTGTTCCAGGCAAACGTATCTGTTTCGCAGATATTACCTACTATCGAATAATGCAGTAAGGGAGCATCAGGATTACTGATATTTTTGATGCGATGATACGATTCATAAAACATGGGTCTGATCAAATGATTAAACCCGCTGTTTACTCCTGCAAATTGAATCGTACCGCTTTGTTTTAGCACATTTACCTGGGTGATAAAATAACCACATTCACTTACAATAAATTTTCCAGGTTCGAACCACACTTCAAAATCACGAGAAAGTTTTTGTTTCAAACCATTCACAAATTCGCCAACTTTTTCTCCCAGTAAAGGAACATCAGTTCCTGTTTCATCTTCTTTATAGGGTACTTTGAAGCCACCACCCAGATCCAGGAAACGAGCTTCGGGAAAATGGGGAACCAGCTCTGAAAATATATCTGCTACCTGCATAAATACCGATACATCTTTGATCTCACTTCCTGTATGTACATGCAGACCGGCGATAAAGAGATTTTCCTCTTTTACCAAAGCAAGTATCGCATCCAGTTGTTCAATCGGAATGCCGAATTTACTTTTCTCGTGACCGGTAGATATTTTTAAATTACCACCCGCCATAATATTCGGACGTAAACGAATACCCACTGGATAGGAATGACCATATTTTTTTCCAAATTTTTCGAGATTGGATAAACTGTCGATATTAATGTTTACTCCTAGAGAAACCGCTTCTTCAATTTCGCTGAAAGCAATGCCATTACTGGTGTATAGGATATTCTTAGGAGCAAACCCTGCTTTTACTGCCAGATGCACTTCGTTGATAGAACTGCAATCAATATTGCAACCCAGCGAAAGAATATGCCTGAGGATATTAATATTGGTTAATGCTTTACTGGCATAAAAAAAACGGGTACTGCTTTTTTCGAAAGCTTTTTGTAATCGAGTATACTGCTCTGTGATTTTTTCGGCATGATACACATACAAAGGAGTGCCGTATTCATCCGCAATACTGCGTAACTGTTCGGTAGATAGAAATTGTGACATGTTGCGAAGATAATTGTCTTGGGCCTTTCCACATATCAACTAAGGAATAAGTTTACCAAACCATTGACAATAGTATGCATTTTTATAACTACAAGAGTCGCAACCGGGGTTTAAGGGCAGGCTGGATGGGGATCTGATGAAAAGAAACTATTCAGGATTTTCTTCTTTGGATGGTTCTTCTCCGGTCGTTTCTTCCTCATCATTGATAATGAGTTCTCCCTCTTCATTCACTGTTAAGTCAGAAATCACTGCTACGGTACTGCCTTCATTCTCCGTTTCTTCCGCTATTTCAGAAGCTACCGGCGCATCTGTAAAATCTTCCGGTTTGATGATGGTGCCTTCTACTATCTGGTCGGCCAATACTTCCCTGATTTTTGGCAGATCAGCTGGGGTATTGATCCCAAAATAATCCATGAAATTGCGTGAAGTGGCATACACCAGGGGTTTACCTGGCATGTTTTCATTACGACCGCTGATCAGGATCAATTCTTTTTCCAATAATTTCTGGATACTATAATCACTATTTACTCCTCGGATAGATTCAATTTCTCCTTTCGTAATCGGCTGTTTATACGCAATGATAGCCAGCGTTTCCAAAGCCGCATTCGATAAGCGTTTCAGGAATTTATCACCATTCAATTGTGCGATGGTAGCATGGTAACTGGGCTTAGTCAGAAACTGCCATCCTCCGCCACTTTGTTTTACTTCAAAGGGATAAAATTCAGAATCATATTTTTCGCGAATCCCTTCCAGTGCGCTTTCTACCTGATCAAGTGTTGTCCTTTCCTCCAGGAACCCAAATGTATTATTGATCAATTCAACAATATCCAATGAAGTCAGCGGTTTTTCACTCGCAAAAATAAGTACTTCAATATGGGGTATGATCTGGCTAAGTTCCATGAGGGGAAAACAATTAATAATTAATAATCCTATCTATCCTTGCAGGGCAGCGGCGCCACTAACGATTTCCGTTAATTCAGTGGTGATGGCGGCTTGTCGTGCGCGGTTATAACTGATCTTTAATGATTTGAGTAATTCGTTGGCGTTTTCACTGGCTTTATCCATGGCAGTCATACGGGCACCATGTTCGCTGGCATTGCCATCTAATACAGCTTTGTATAATTGGGTATTCAGTATTTTGGGCATCAGTTCTGCAATCAGCTCTTCTTTGGCGGGTTCAAAAATAAAATCTGATTTTTTGTTACCTGCTTTTCTAGGCACTTTGGGTATAGGCAGAAAGGGTTCAGCTGCAAATCTTTGGGTAGCAGCATTTTTAAATTCACTATACACCAGTTCAACAGCATCAAACTCTTTGTTTTCAAAAGCTTTCATGGCAGCCTGCGCAGCAGCCTGAACACTTTCGAAACTAAGATTCAGGTAAATATCTTTAAAAGCGGCATCCGTTGTATAACCCGCTTTTGTCATGGCTTCCCATCCTTTTTTACCAATATTCCAGATAGTTACTTTGCCTTTTTTCAGTTGAGCAGGGTATTTTTCAGCGATGGTGCTTTTCGCCAGTTTAATAATATTGGCATTATAGCCTCCGCAAAGTCCACGGTCGCTGGTAATCACAATCAACAATACTTTCTCTACAGCTCTTTCTTCGGCCAGTTTCAGGCTCATTCCACCATCAATGCTGCTGACGATATTGCTGAGCATTTCCTGTAATTTCTGTGCATACGGTCTCATTTGGGTAATAGACTCCTGTGCACGACGTAATTTGGCCGCACTCACCATTTTCATGGCTTTAGTAATCTGCTGTGTGCTCTGAACACTTTTGATACGGTTTCTTACCTCTTTTAACTGTCCTGCCATAATTCTCTAAGTTTCAAATTTTACAATCCGGAACACTAGTTTCCTTCACATCTTTTCTTTGGGCTGCAAAAGTAACAGAATCGCCCTGAAATTCCACTATTTTGGCTAAAAATGGGGAGAATTTTAGGTTGGCTGTTAGCTATTGGCCCTTGGCTCCAGTAATTATCCAATTTTCCAAAAAGAAAATAGATCCACGTTTAATCACAAATCACTAAAAGCCAATTGCTAACAGCCAAAAGCCAACAGCCAAAAGCCAACAGCAAACTGCCTCTCTTATTTTATTCGATAACTCAACCCCACCCCATTCTGCGTACTGCCCAATTGCCAGTTGCTGAGGCTCTGATCCAGTAATTTCCCGTTTTTTCTGTGGGCTCCGTATTGGATTAGGTCGAAAACAAGTAAAAAACCACCCTGTAGCAATAAACTGGTGCCATACCCCTGCGATTGTTCGCTATTGACACGGGCACCTCTTTCTTTCAGGTATAGGCCGGTCATGATATAAGCCGCATCTAATCCCGTATTCAATAAAAGTAGTTTTTCGATTTTTGCCTGTTCACGCAGGTTATCGGCCAGACCAAATTTCCGGGCCATTTGCCTTTTTACCATGTAAAGTCCCGCCCCGGCTATAGCCAGATTTACCGTATTCCAATAGGCATTCATCTGGTGTAAATAATGTTCTTTTCCTGTGGTATTGCTGGCAGAAATGCTTCCCTGCACAATATTGGCGGCTGCCCAGGCTCCCAGAACATATAAATGAGTTTGGTTCAGGCGCAATCTTTCACTGGCAATGGAATCCTGGATCTCTTTCTGGGCAAAGCTTTTCAGGGAAACAAACAGTAATACAAAGCATAGGTATTTGCTAAATGGCTGCATGGAAATAAGTTAAGTAATTGATAAAGATGATATGATTTTGAATAGAGGTTTCCCTTGGCTTCAAATTCTTTACCTTTGCCGGCTCTCAACAAGGGTGCCAAATTGGCTCAAAAATCTTTTCTGCACTCTTTTTGACTGTTAAAATTTTTTCATACAACCGTTCAAGCTATATGTTGAAGTTCATTTCTAAGTTATTCGGGGGAAGCAAAAGTGAGAAAGATGTGCAGCAATTAATGCCCATTGTTCAGAAAGCCAACCAGTTTTTTCAACAATACCAGTCATTAACCAACGATGAATTGCGGAACAAAACCGATGAATTCAAACAAAGGATACAGTCACATCTCTCCGAAATAGATGCCGTGATCGCCGGAAAGAAAGAAGCTGCAGAAGCTTTACCCCTGAATGATATTCACGGAAGGGATGCTATTTACCAGGAAGTAGATAAGCTGAAAAAGGACCGTGATAAAAAAATAGAAGAAGCATTGGCGGAAATTCAGCCGGAAGCTTTTGCCGTTGTTAAGGAAACCGCACGCAGGTTTACAGAAAATACAGAGATCGTATCAGAAGCTACGGATCTGGACAGGGAATTGAGCGTTAAAAAGGATTATGTAAGTATTGCGGGAACTAAAGCTACTTTCAAAAATACATGGACAGCCGGTGGCGGAAAAGTTACCTGGAATATGGTGCATTATGATGTGCAGTTGATTGGTGGTAGCGTTTTACACCAGGGTAAAATTGCCGAAATGGCAACCGGGGAAGGTAAAACCCTGGTATCTACCTTACCTGCTTATTTAAATGCTTTGGCAGGAGAGGGGGTACATATTGTAACGGTAAATGATTACCTGGCTCGCAGGGATAGCGAATGGAACGGAACCATTTTTGAATGGCTGGGATTACGGGTTGACTGTATTGATAAACATGAACCCAATACAGAAGCCAGACGTAATGCTTATTTGGCGGATATTACCTATGGCACCAATAATGAATTTGGTTTTGATTACCTGCGTGATAATATGGTTCATACCCCAGAAGAAATGGTGCAACGCAAACACCATTTTGCCATGGTGGATGAAGTGGATTCAGTTTTGATTGATGATGCCAGAACACCATTGATTATTTCTGGTCCGATTGGACATGTAACCGGTGAACAACAATTTTTTGAACTGAAACCACGTATTGAAAAACTCGTGGATGCGCAGAAAAGGGCAGCGAATCTGTTTTTAAATGAAGCCAAGAAAAAAATTGGAGAAGGTAATGATGATCCGAAAGATGGCGGTCTGGCTCTTTTTCGTGCACACAGAGGATTACCGAAAAACAATGCCCTGATCAAATACCTGAGTGAACCGGGTATGCGTGTTAAATTGCAAAAAGCAGAAAATTATTATCTCGCTGATCAATCCAGAGAAATGCCCAAGGCGGATGAAGAACTCTATTTTTATATTGATGAGAAAAATAATTCAGTTGAATTAACCGATAAAGGTATCCAACTGATTACCCGTTCCGGAGAAGATCCTAATTTCTTTATTTTACCGGATATCAGTCTTTCTTTGGCAGCAGCGGATAATGATACTTCTTTAACTAGTGAGGAAAAATTGCACAAAAAAGAAGCCATTATCAACGAATACTCTGTGAAAGCGGATCGTATTCATACCGTACAACAGTTATTAAAAGCCTATACCCTTTTTGACAAAGATGTTGAATATGTGGTAATGGATGGCGGTGTTAAGATTGTAGATGAGCAAACTGGTCGTATTCTCGATGGTCGCCGTTATTCTGATGGTTTACACCAGGCGATTGAGGCAAAAGAAAACGTGAAGATCGAAGCTGCAACGCAAACCTATGCGACGGTTACTTTACAAAACTATTTCAGGATGTACCATAAGCTGGCGGGTATGACAGGTACTGCAGAAACAGAAGCTGCTGAGTTATGGGATATCTATAAATTGGATGTGGTTACCATTCCTACCAATGTTCAGGCGATTCGTAAGGATGATCAGGATTTGGTATATAAAACCAAACGCGAAAAATTTGGTGCTGTGATTGATGAGATCGCAAAACTGATTGAAGCAGGTCGTCCGGCACTCGTAGGTACTACTTCGGTAGAAGTGAGTGAATTACTAAGTCGTATGCTTCGTCAGAAACAGATTCCACATAATGTATTGAATGCAAAACAACATGCCCGTGAAGCACAGATTGTAGCGGAAGCTGGTTTTGCAGGAGCCGTTACGATTGCCACCAATATGGCGGGTAGGGGTACGGATATTAAACTCGGACCTGGCGTGAAAGAAGCAGGTGGATTGGCCATACTCGGTACAGAGCGTCATGAATCAAGAAGGGTTGACAGACAGTTAAGAGGACGTGCAGGTCGTCAGGGTGATCCGGGATCTTCTTTGTTCTTTGTTTCATTGGAAGATGATCTGATGCGGATGTTTGGAAGCGAACGTATTGCGAAAGTGATGGATTTTGCGGGTTATAAAGAAGGTGAAGTGATTCAGCATAGCATGATCACCAAATCTATTGAACGCGCCCAAAAGAAAGTAGAAGAAAATAATTTTGGTATCCGGAAACGTTTGTTGGAATATGATGATGTAATGAATAAGCAACGTACGGTTATTTATAGTAAACGTAACCATGCTTTGTTTGGAGAAAGATTGGCACTTGATTTGGATAATGCATTTTATTCGGTAGCAGAAGATCTGGTTGCCTCCTTTAAAGAACAAAATGATCATGAAGGATTCAGGTTGGCAGTAATTGTGAATTTTGGAATTGACTCCACCATTACCCCGGAAGAACTAAACAGGTTATCTGAACAGCAACTGGCTGAAAAATTATATACAGAAGCTGCGAATAGTTACGAACATAAAAAGCAGGAACTGATGAACCAGTCAATGCCTGTTTTCAAAAATATCAAATTGCAACAAGGCAATCATATCGAAAATGTGATTGTTCCATTTACCGACGGACGCAGATCTGTTCAGGTGTTAGCCAATATGAACAAAACCTTAGAAACAAAAGGTGCTGAACTGCTGAACTCTTTGGAAAGAACGGTTACACTTGGTTTTATTGATGATGCATGGAAAGAACATCTTCGTTCTATGGATGATCTGAAGCAAAGTGTGCAAACTGCTACCTACGAACAGAAAGACCCATTGGTTATCTATAAAATGGAAGCGTTTGAACTGTTCAAAAAGATGGACGGTGAAGTCAATCGCGATATTGTTCAATTTCTTTGTCATGCAGGTATTCCTTTAAATGATGGCGATGAATTAAAAGAAGGCAGGCAGAAAAAAACTGATATGAGTCGAATGAGTACTTCTAAAGAAGATATCGATACACCGCCAACCGAAAATGATTATTATGATCCAACGCCTGTAAAACAACAACCCATAACTGTTGGTCCTAAAATCGGAAGAAATGATCCTTGTCCTTGTGGGAGTGGAAAGAAGTATAAAGCTTGTCATGGGAAAGAAGGGTAAAAGCAATTAACAATTAATAATTACTGGGTTACTAAAAACGTATTAGGACGCTAAATTTTTTGGAAGGCATTTGCTAGATTGGGCAAATGCCTTTTTTTATGAAGCAGAATAATCTAGTGGTGACAAAGAGCTATTCGTTTGCTATTCGGATTGTAAAAATGTATATTTATTTACTGAAGGAATCTGTTATTCAGGCCTTAGCTTCAGAAGTGTTGCGGTCAGGCAATTCGATTGGAGCAAATGTGTAATAGGCAATAGGTGGATATTCCAGAAAAGATTTCAAAGCAAAACTTAGTATTGCGTACAAAGAAGCCCGCGAAACCAGGTATTGGCTATTGTTGCTAAAGGATAGCGATGTGTTAGACAAAAAATTAGCTGATTCTATGCTAAACGACTGCACAGAAATAATAGAAATCCTGACCTCCATCCTAAATACCCTCCAATCAACCCAATAATCTGCTTAAATTTGCAAATTATTAATTGTTAATTGACTTCATCTGTGAAACTCAGCACCTATATAGACCACACTATCCTTAAGCCCACCACGCTTATTAGTGATATAGAAAAATTATGTGCGGAGGCAAAGCAATATTCATTTGCAGCGGTTTGTGTTCCTCCGAATTTTGTTAAGAAAGCGAAGGAATTATTAGTCGGGTCTTCTGTAAAAATTGCAACCGTAATTGGTTTCCCTTTTGGATATTCTGCGGTGGAAGCTAAGATTGCAGAGATACTGCTGGCAATTGTGGATGGAGTGGATGAACTGGATGTGGTGATCAATATTTCTGCGATTAAAAATAATGACTGGTTGTACCTGGCTAATGAAATCAATCATATTATGCCCATTATCCGGTCAAACGGAAAAGTTGTAAAGATCATTATTGAAAGTGGGATTCTGACAGATGAAGAGATTATTAAGTGCTGCGAAATATATGGACTGGCCGGTATAGATTATTTAAAAACTTCAACCGGTTATGCGGAAAAAGGGGCAAGTGTGGAGGCTGTTTCCCTTTTCAGGCTTCATTTACCTGCCCAGGTACAAATAAAAGCCTCTGGCGGAATCCGTGATTATGCTTTTGCCAAGCAATTGATAGATGCCGGAGCTACCCGTTTGGGTTGTAGTGCGGGAGTAGCCATCGTGCAGGGCGCACCTGCCGGGGAAACGGATTATTAATAAAAGAAACACTCCCTTTTTCATATCCCTGTCTTTCGTATCTTACCTTTGCGAAGGCTAAGTAAACTCCTTTTTATTGTTGCTATTCCAAAGAATCAGGGAGGAATTGCCGAAAATCGAACCATGATCAGGAAAGGAAAGATAGTATTGCTGATGGCTTTTATCGCTTTTGTATTTTCAGCAAATGCGGCTGACACGATCATTGTGGTGAAAGATGCCCGCCTGGATATATTAACGGGCAAACAGGTATTGGTAAATAAGCGACTGGCTATGCTTACACCAAGTGGTTTGTATAAAGGGTTTCGTATACAGGTAATCAGTACGAGCAATCGAGAGGATGCATTTCGGATCAAAGCAGATCTGTTATCGAAATTTCCAGATCAGAAAACGTATATGGTGTATCAGTCGCCAAATTTTAAAGTTCGGATTGGTAATTATTTGAAAAAAGAAGAAGCTGAAAAATTTAAGGCTCAGCTAAATAAACTCTTTCCGCAGGGTGTATACATTGTTGAAGATGGAATTGAATACACACCCAAGGAAGGGGAAGATATTTTATCACAATAATCGGATATGTTAGAACAAACCATAAAAGACCTTGCGCATAAATATGCTGATGAATTTATCTCTGTTCGAAGGCATTTACATGCAAATCCTGAATTGAGTTACCAGGAATTTGAAACCAGCAAGTTTGTACAATCCAAGTTAGCTTCTTTGGGTATTCCCTTTGAAATCAAAGCAACTACTGGTGTTGTAGGTATTATTTACGGTAAGAACCCGGGTGCCAGGGTAATTGCCTTAAGGGCTGATATGGATGCCTTACCCATTGAGGAAGAAAATGATGTGGATTATCGTTCCCTCAATCCCGGTATTATGCATGCCTGCGGACATGATGTACATACTTCCATTTTACTGGGGGCCTCAAAAATATTGAATGAATTAAAGGATCAGTGGGAGGGTACTATCAAATTGATTTTTCAACCCGGGGAGGAGCGTAACCCGGGAGGTGCCAGTTACCTGATTAAAGAAGGGGTGCTTGAAAACCCCAGACCACAGGGGATTTTCGGATTACATGTGCATCCCGGACTGGATCTTGGCAAATTGAGTTTTCGAAAAGGAAGGGTGATGGCCAGTGCAGATGAAATTTATATAACGATACGGAGTAAAGGTGGACATGCCGCTGCTCCTCATTTAACGGCAGATACGGTATTAATTGCTTCGCACCTGATTGTAAGTTTACAGCAGATTATTTCAAGAAATAATAACCCAACTTCTCCTTCAGTATTATCGATTTGTTCCATTCAGGGTGGGCATACCACCAATGTAATACCCAGTGAGGTAAAACTGATGGGTACTTTCAGGGCTATGGATGAAGGCTGGCGGTACCAAGCACATGATTTGATACGCAAGCTGGCAAAAGGATTGGTAGAAGGAATGGGAGCAGAATTGGATCTGCATATTGATATTGGCTATCCGACTGTAGATAATGACCCCGTTTTAACAGAGACTGCGTGGCAATTGGCAGATACCTATATGGGTAAGGAAAATGTACTTGAAACGGAAATGAGAATGGGGGCGGAAGATTTTGGGTATTATACACAGGTAATACCGGGTTGTTTTTACCGAATCGGGGTGAGAAATGAAACAAAGGGTATTGTACATAATGTGCATACGCCCAGGTTTGATATAGACGAAAGAGCGATAGAAACAGGCATGGGTATGATGGCCTGGCTGGGCGCAAAAGCATCTGTTTAATAAAGCCTATTTTTGCCTCGTTTTTATCGGGTTAGTTGATAAAAGCCTAAAAATGTTATGTATGTTTATTGTCGCGGTTTTCAAAAAGCCCAATAAGGATTGAAAGCTGAAGTGTGCGACGCAACAACTGCTGATTCGAGTACAACAGTTGGAACAAAAAAATAGTTATGGCTAAACATATTGATTTACGTAAAGAGCAGGCATTGGAATACCATTCCAGCGGAAGACCTGGCAAAATTGAAGTTGTACCTACCAAAGAAGCCAAAACACAAAGAGATCTCTCGCTGGCGTATAGTCCGGGTGTTGCCGAGCCCTGTAAAGAAATTGCCAAAAATCCGGAAGACGTTTATAAATATACCGCCAAAGGAAACCTGGTTGCAGTAATCACCAATGGCACTGCCGTACTGGGTTTGGGTGATATTGGTCCCGAAGCAAGTAAACCCGTAATGGAAGGAAAGGGTGTATTATTCAAAATATTTGCTGATATAGACGTATTTGATATCGAGATCAATGAAAAAGATCCTGAAAAATTTGTACAGATTGTAAAATCCCTCGAACCAACATTTGGAGGTATTAATCTGGAAGATATTAAAGCGCCGGAATGTTTTTATATCGAGCAACAATTGCGCGAGCAAATGAATATTCCGGTGATGCATGATGACCAGCATGGGACTGCGATTATCAGCAGTGCTGCTTTATTGAATGCATTGGAATTGCAGAAGAAAAAAATAGAAAAAGTAAGTTTTGTGATCAATGGTGCCGGAGCGGCAGCGATGGCTTGTATTCAATTATATGTGGCACTTGGAGCAAAATATGAAAATTTTATCCTCTTTGATAAGGACGGGGTATTGCATAAGGATAGAACAGATTTGGGTGAGATAAGAAAAAAATTCGCCGTTAGTAAGAGTGATTGGACCCTTGATAAAGCCATGAAAGATGCGGATGTATTTTTAGGTCTTAGTGTGGGTAATGTGATTACTCCTGAAATGGTAAAAAGCATGGCCAAAAATCCAATCGTTTTTGCGATGGCCAATCCTGATCCTGAAATCAGCTATGAAGATGCCATTGCAGTAAGAAAGGATATTATCATGGCTACCGGAAGATCTGATTATCCTAACCAGGTAAATAATGTATTGGGCTTCCCCTATATATTTAGAGGTGCATTGGATGTACGTGCCAAACAGATTAATGAAGCCATGAAACTGGCTGCTGTAAAAGCATTGGCCGATCTGGCTAAGTCGCCTGTGCCGGATATTGTGAACATGGCATATAACCAGAATAATATGTCATTCGGTCCTGAATATATTATTCCGAAACCCTTAGACCCTAGATTATTGGCAACCGTTGCACCGGCTGTGGCCAAAGCGGCTGTGGATAGTGGTGTTGCGCAAAAACAAATTACCAATTGGGAAGGGTATGCGTTGGAATTAAACAAACGACTGGGACTGGACAATCAGTTAATACGTGCCATCGGAAACAAAGCAAGAAGAGATCCGAAACGTTTGGTATTTGCAGAAGCAGACAATCAAAAAATACTCAAAGCTGCCAGTATTTTATATGATGATGGAATTGCTTATCCGATACTTTTGGGAAATCCTGTTAAGATTAATCGGATTGCGGAAGAAAATAATATTGATCTGTCTGATATTCCTATTATCGATCCGAAGAGTGATGAGATGGAGGATAAGCGGGATTTTTATGGAGAATTGTTCTTCAAGAAAAGACAACGCAGGGGTATTAACCAATATGAGAGCAGGAAGATAATGACCGATCGCAATCATTTTGGTTGTATGATGGTGGAAACAGGTGATGCGGATGCAATGTTATCCGGACTCACTAAAAATTATGCAGAAGCGATTCGCCCGGCATTACAAATTATCGGTACGGAAGAAGGCGTGAAAAAAATTGCCGGTATGTATTTGTTACTTACCAAAAAAGGCCCTTTGTTTCTGGCAGATACTACAGTAAACTTTAATCCTACTGCCGAAGAGTTGGCAGATATCACATTGATGGTTGCCAAAGAAGTCAGGAATTTTAATCTAACTCCCCGGATCGCTATGTTAAGCTATAGTAATTTCGGAAGTAGTGACTCCCCTGAAGCCCGTTTGGTTGCAGAAGCCACAAGATTATTGAAACAACGGAATCCATCATTGATTGTGGATGGAGAAATGCAGGGTAGTATTGCTTTTAATAAAGAGATTTTACGAGATAATTATCCTTTTAGTGAATTGGTGGATAAAGATGTAAACGTACTCATGTTCCCCAATCTTACCTCAGGTAATGTAACCTATAATCTTCTAAAAGAGGTAGGCGGTGCTGATGCCATTGGTCCGATATTATTGGGTCTTAAAAAGCCGGTGCATGTTTTACAATTGGGAAGTACGGTTCGTAGTATCATCAATATGGCGCTGGTAGCCGTATTGGATGCACAACTAAAATGCAGAATCAATACCGATGAAGTAGTACAAAAAAGCACCTGGTGGAAAAGGCTCAAGAAGAGAAAAAAATAATTAACCATATTGCATGGTTAATTATTAATTATTAATTGTTAATTGCTCTAAAGCATGTCATTCTTCACCCATTTAGGTACCTATCTGCTCATGCTCAAGGGAATGTTCACCAAACCCGAGAACTGGCGCATGTATTGGAAGGAGTTTATGCACCAGAGTGTTGAGATTGGTGTAGGAGCTTTGCCAATTGTAGTGATTATTTCCATTTTTTTAGGGGCGGTGACCACTGTTCAAACTGCATATCAATTGGTGAGTCCTTTAGTGCCTTTATCTACGATTTCCCAAATTGTAAGAGATAGTATGATATTAGAGTTATCACCTACCGTAGTGAGTATTGTACTGGCTGGAGTAGTAGGCAGTAAAATTGCCAGTGAACTGGGAAATATGCGGATTAGTGAACAGATAGATGCTTTGGAAATCATGGGTATTAATACAAAAAGCTACCTGATCATGCCAAAAATTTTGGCTTCTTTATTAGTGATACCCTGCCTGATTGTGATTTCAGCCGTATTGGGTATTTGGGGAGGACGAATAGCCGGTTCTATGTCTGGGATATTGGCAACGGATATTTTTGACCTGGGACTGCGAAAAAACCTCAATATTTATAATATCAATTTTGCTTTATATAAATCCTACACATTTGCTTTTATTATTAGTAGTATTTCAGCTTACTATGGATACAATGTAAAAGGCGGGGCATTGGAAATTGGCCGGGCAAGTACCAGCGCAGTAGTGGTAAGTTGTATCCTGATTCTGGTAGCTGACTACGGATTGGCAGCCCTTTTGTTATAATTTCTTTATCTGGTTTTCTTAAATTTTTTCGTGCGGAAGCAAGTTGGTACATTTAGTATAGTAATTCGGCTATTCTATACTAGTAACTTATCCCTTTACAATGAAAAAGATTTATCTGGCTTTTGCCCTCTTATTCTCGGCTATCCTAGTACAGGCAGCCTACTCAGATACGGTTAAACTATATCACCCCGAAGCAAATGCCTCGAAAGATATTTCTGAAGCTATTAAACAGGCTAAAAAAGATAAAAAACATGTGTTGATACAGGCGGGAGGTAATTGGTGTTCCTGGTGTATTCGATTCAATGGATTTACTACAGGCGATCAAAAAATGGATTCTGCTATCAAAGCCGATTATATTGTGTATCACCTGAATTATAGCAGCGAGAATAAAAATTATGAAGTGTTTAAGAAATATGGTTTCCCTCAGCGGTTTGGTTTCCCTGTATTTTTAATATTAGATGGAAATGGAACACTGATTCATACCGAGAATTCTTCCTATCTGGAAGAAGGAAAGGGATATAATAAAGGGAAAATTTTAGAATTCCTGCATAATTGGTCGCTCGGAGCAATGGATGAAGAAAAATATAAATCGGATAAAAAATAACCAACTTTTACATTTAGCTGATAACCGCTTATGAACCCTAATTTCAGTCAGTTTCAAAAGCAGATTACGCATCCCATTAAGTTCCGTATGTTTCTGCTGAACCGACTGCCTTCTGCATTATTTGCCGGACTACGCATTAAAAATTTTACTTCAGAAAATGCTGTTGTTACAGTTAAATACAAATGGTTCAACCAAAACCCGTTCCGGTCCATGTATTTTGCTGTTCAATCCATGGCAGCAGAAATGAGTACCGGATTATTGGCAACTGCACAAGTGTATAAAAGAAACCCATCGGTAAGTATGTTGGTAGTTGGGTTGGAAGCAAAGTTTTTTAAAAAAGCGGTTGATACTATTTCATTCACCTGCGCAGATGGGGAGGCTATTGATAAACTGGTTGAAGATGCTATTCTGACCAAACAGGGGAAAACCATTACCTGTAAATCGATTGGTACAAATATTGCCGGGGAAATTGTGTCAGAATTTTTAATCACCTGGAGTTTTAAAACAAAATCCTGAATAATTACTTCAATCAGTATTTTATTCAGTCATTGTAAAATTTCCTGACATTCCATTTGGTTGCAGGAAGAAAAGGAGCCCATATGAAAATTGCATTTCACGGAGCAGCCAGAACCGTAACCGGTTCAAAGCACCTGATTAGTTTACAGAATGGAAAACATCTTTTATTGGATTGTGGTATGTTTCAGGGAATGGGAAAAGATACCCAGACCCTGAATGAAAATTTTGGATTTGATGCGGGAACAATCGACTACCTGGTTCTTTCGCATGCACATATAGATCATTGCGGACTGATACCCAAATTGGTGAAAGATGGGTTTAAGGGAGTTATTTATTCTACCCCGGCCACAAAAGAGCTTAGCTCCATCTTATTGGATGATTCGGCAGAAATACAAAGAGATGATACCCGCTTTATCAATAAAAGGAGAGCCAAACAAGGGCTTCCCCCTTATGCACCTTTATATGACCTGGAAGATGCGGCGGATGCATTAAACTTGTTTCAGACAGTGGAATATGGTCAATGGAAAACAATTGAGCCCGGAGTAGATGTGATGTTTACAGATGCCGGTCATATTATTGGCAGTGCTTCTGTGCATCTGCGGATAACCGAGAAGGGCACCACAACCCGGCTTACTTTTAGTGGAGATGTTGGCAGGTATAATGACTCGATTCTACGTTCCCCGGCTGTTTTTGAACAGGCTGATTATATTTTACTGGAAAGCACATACGGAAACAAATTGCACGACGAAATTACAGGCACTGCTGAAACACTCTTGCAATGGATACAGAAAACCTGTATTGACAAAAAAGGAAAACTGATCATTCCCGCATTTAGTGTAGGCCGTACGCAGGAGATTTTATATGCTTTAAACCAATTGGAGTTGGATCATAAACTCCCAGCGGTTCCTTATTATGTGGATAGCCCATTAAGCCAGGAAGCCACAGAATTGCTTAAAAAATATCCACAATATTTCAATAAACATATCCGAAAGATCATGGAATCTGATAAGGATCCATTTGATTTCAAGGGACTTAATTTTATAAAATCGGTTGATGAAAGTAAACGGCTAAATGATCTGCCTCAGCCCTGTGTGATTATTTCTGCAAGTGGCATGGCCGATGCAGGAAGGGTGAAACACCATATTATGAATAATATCAGTGATCATAATAATACGATACTAATGGTAGGTTATTGTGAACCACATTCTTTGGGTGGGAGGCTGATGAATGGAGCCAAAGAAGTAAAAATATTTGGAGAACAATATCGGGTAATTGCAGAAATAGGTCAGATGCGCAGCATGAGCGCCCATGGAGATTACGATGATTTATGTCAGTTCATCGCTTGCCAGGATCCTGTTCTTGTAAAAACTTTATTCATTGTTCATGGTGAGTATGATGTGCAGCAGGAATTTGCGGATCGACTCCGGCACAAAGGGTATAATAATGTAGTGATACCGGAGTTGCATTCAGAATTTTATCTCTGAAATATGCAAACTGAAGTAAATAATAATTAGATAGCCTATAAACAACTGATTTACCTGATGCCTCAGAATATTCTTACCCGTATTCAAAAAATATTTAACCAGCATTTCGGAGAACCTGATTATATCGTTCGCTCACCTGGCCGAATTAATATGATTGGTGAGCATACAGATTATAATCTCGGATTTGTATTACCCGCAGCTATCGACAAGGCTATCTATATGGCCATTGGTAAAAGAGAAGACCAGGAAATACACCTGGTGGCAGCTGATCTGGAAGCAACCTATGTTACAACCATTGAAAATATTGCGTACACCCATCTTGAATGGCCTGATTATATATTAGGTGTTGTTGATCAATTATTGAAATCCGGGTATTCGGTAACCGGATTTAACCTGGTAGTTGCCGGGGATGTTCCATTGGGGGCAGGATTGTCTTCGTCGGCGGCCGTTGAGTGTGCAACCTGCTTTTCTCTAAACACGCTGTTTGCATTGGGATTGGATAGGAAACAAATGGTACAATTGTCCCAAAAAGCTGAGAACGAATTTGTAGGAGTACAATGTGGTATCATGGATCAGTTTGCCAGCATGTTCGGAAAAAAAGAGCAGGTAATTAAATTGGATTGCAGATCTATAGAATATGCATACATGCCATTTGATACAAGTGATATCCAAATTGTATTAATGGATACCGGGGTAAAACATTCACTGGCTTCTACTGAGTACAATCAAAGAAGAATAGAGTGTGAAGAAGGGGTTCGGATCATACAAAAAACCTATCCGTTGGTATTGAGTTTGCGGGATGCGGATAGTAATATGGTGAATGAATGTCTTAAGGCTGGGGATCCCATTGTGTATAATCGCTGCACCTATATTGTTGAGGAAATACGGCGGTTACAGGATGCCTGTATTAATCTGGTGCAACATGACCTTTCTGCATTTGGCAAAAAAATGTTTGCTACACATGATGGGCTTAGCCGCTTATATGAGGTAAGCTGTAAAGAAGCAGATGAGCTGGTAGCGGCAGTAAGAAATGAGCAAACAGTAGTAGGAGCGAGGATGATGGGTGGAGGATTTGGAGGATGTACCATTAACCTGGTTAAAAAGGGCCGGACTGAAGAATTGATAGATAAGGTAAGCGGCATTTTTTATGCGCAGTTTTCCCGACCGCTCAAAACCTATCTTGTGAATATCGATGATGGAACTTCTCTGGCATTACTAAACAATGAGCAGTAAGTATGCAAAATCAACTACATTCTGTATATACTGCAAGGATAGGTATATACCAAGCTGAAAAAAATAAAATTGCCAATAAGCTGGGATGGATAAGCTTTTGCAGACTGGTTTTGTTTCTGCTTTTTGCCTGGTTCATGTATAGTTCCATTAAAGACAGATTTCATCATCTTGATCTGGCTTTTGCAATACTGGTGATACCTTGTTTTCTTTTCCTGGTAGTTCTAACCAGTCAGTTAAAAAGCCGGAATCGATTTCTGGAGCAGCTTATAAAAATTAATGAAAACGAAATCGCGATAGCCAATGGGCAGCCTTCTTTTCTGGACAATGGTTCTGCATATGTACAAGAAAATGGATTTACAGTTGATCTGACCCTATTTGGACCGCACTCACTGTTTCACCTGATAGGCAGGGCAGGTAGTAAAACAGGTAAGGAACAATTGGGTAAGCGATTATCTAAACCTTTTTTAGGGACAAAAGAAATACTAGATGCACAGGCCTGCACGAATGAGTTATCAACTAAATTAGACTTCCGGCAAAAACTACTGGCTCATACAGTATTGTTGCAGGAAGATGAAGCATTACCCCAACTCCGTTCGGGAATTAATTTGGCTGATTTTTCTGTGTTAGATAGTCAAACCTGGCATTTCCTTTCTATCTTTTGGCCCGCAGCCGGGATCATTCTTACGCTATTATGTATTTGGAAAAATCAGTACAGTAGTATGTTGGCTTTTGGTTTAGTTGGGTTGATGATATTGTCGCTGGTATTCAAAAAAACTAACCAGCTATACCATCATCTCTCCAAAAGAAGTTATCTCTATAACCAATATGCAGTATGCTTTGAACTGATTTGTAATGAAAAATTTGTACATCCTTATTTAGTTCATAAACAGGCTGAAATCAAAAGGGCAGCTGCCGCATTTACACGTTTGGCAAAACTAAGCGGAGTGTTTGATCTCAGAACGAGTTTGTTTTCATTCATTTTTAACGGACTCTTTTTTTTCGAACTGCATTGTGCAAAAGCCTACCTGCAATGGATCAAACAAAATCAGCCAGAAATCAATACCTGGTTTGATACTATGGGTGAAATAGAACTCATGAATTCGCTGGCAGGGTTTCAGTATAATCATCCCTGTTTCATTTTTCCGAAACCAAATCAAAGTACACTATCCATAGAGGCAACCGGAATGGGGCACCCGCTAATGAACGAGGAAAAAGCGGTTGTTAATGATATTACTATTGGTCAACATGGAAAACTTCATTTGATTACAGGATCTAATATGTCCGGGAAAAGTACTTTTTTACGTACACTCGGCTTAAATATGCTTTTGGCGCAATCCGGAGCCCCGGTATTTGCCAATACTTTTAATTTTTGTCCGGTTCAATTACTTACTTCCTTTCACCATATAGATTCTTTAGCAGAAAGTACTTCTTATTTTTATGCCGAATTGAAATCACTTCAATCCATTATACAGGAAGTAGAGAAAGAAACCCCCTCACTGGTATTACTGGACGAAGTGATGCGGGGAACCAATTCAAAAGATAAACATGACGGAACCGCTTCGCTAATCAAAAAATTACGTCAATTCCCCTGTTTAACACTAATTGCCACCCATGATACTGAATTGGGTATTTTGGCAGACACTTACCCGGGGGATATTGAGAATTTTTGTTTTGAAAGTGAGCTGACTGAAAATGGACTAACTTTTGATTTCAAAAAGAAGAAAGGGGTTGCACAAACAACCAATGCCACTTACCTGATGCAGCAAATGGGAATTATCTGATTCTTCATAGGGGTTAAAAAAAATTAAGGTATATGTGTTTTTCGGCTAATGCAAGTTTTGGCGCAGGTGCGGTTTTATCTGTTATAGGCGTAGCTACTGTAACCAGTGTTAAAAACCCTAGACAACTATTCTTTGCTGCCATACCTTTTTTGTTTGGCATTCAGCAGATAATAGAAGGGTTTACCTGGCTAAGTATTATGCATAATGAATATGCAGATTGGCAATCAGTTTCAGTAAAGGGATTTCTTTTCTTTGCGCATATTCTTTGGCCGGTATGGATACCTTTATCTATGTTGCTTTTAGAAGAAAAGCCCTTTAGGAAAAGAATTTTGCAATGGATACTGGGTATTGCTATCCTTTTATCTGCAAGTGAATTATACTGCCTGCTTGCATATCCGGCTGATGCGGATAGCACAGGACATCATATTGAGTATACCATACATTATCCCCAATTCTATGCTGTTATAACCGAAGCGTTATATGTACTGGTAACGCTGGTACCCTGTTTCTTGTCTGGTAATAGGAAGATGTGGCTTTTGGGTACCTCTTTAACCATTTCACTTATACTTTCTGCGGTATTTTTTAAACTATACCTGGTTTCAGTTTGGTGTTTTTTGGCTGCTATTACCAGTATGGTTGTATATTATATCCTCTTACAGAATAATCCGGTAAAAAAGTTGACACAGAATGAAGAGGGGAGGTAAATTATGTAAGTGTTTTTTTGCCTGAAAATAAATATCTTACTGAAAACATTCCTATTTAGATGCTTAAAAGATCAACTTTGCAATTACTTAGGTTTCCGTTTTCTTTTTTTTTAATGCCTGTATTCTGGTTTGCCGTAAGCTCCTTACCGCATTTTGATATTGTTAGAATGATATTTATTTTTTGTATTATCCATTTATTGGTATACCCTTCCAGTAACGGATACAATAGTTATATGGACAGGGATACAGGTAGCATTGGAGGTCTGAAAAACCCTTTACCTCCCGAAAGGGAATTATTTTATGTAACAATTTCTATGGATATTTTGGCAGTTGTATTATCCCTATTCGTATCTGGATTATTTGCTTTGCTACTTTCTATCTACATTATTTGTTCAAGGTTATATAGTTACCGGGGTATTCGATTGAAAAAATACCCGGTAATTGGTTATCTTATTGTAGTGATTAACCAGGGTGGGTTATTGTTTTTTATGGTGTATAGGGCAGTATCTTCCAGTTATATTGAATCCTTTCCTGCCGAAGCAATATTAGCAGCCTGCTTCCTGATAGGAGGTTTTTATCCTATCACTCAGATCTATCAGCATGAATCTGACAAAGCGGATGGTGTAAGGACCTTATCTATGTTGCTGGGCAAAAAGGGGACTTTTGTATTCTGTGCTGCGATGTATCTTTTAGCTTTTGCCTTCCTTTTTTCTTATTATTGGGCTGAAGGGCAATTATATTTATTTTATATTTTACAAATCTTTTTTCTGCCTGTTTTGTTGTACTTCCTGCAATGGGCATGGAAAGTGTGGAAAGATCAGTCCCTGGCAGATTTTTCGCATACTATGCAAATGAATTGGCTGGCTTCGGCTTGTACCAATCTTGGATTCATCACAATTTTAATTATCAAATATTTTGGCTGAAATCATTTCCATAGCAACAGCGGTACCCAGGTATTGTCACCGGCAGGCTGATATTTTTCAATTTATGCAAAAAAGCTACCAGCTATCTGATGAGGATACCAGGCGGTTGAAATTTTTATACGATCATAGTGGAATCAATACCCGGTATTCTGTGGTACCCGATTATGGAAACTTAGTTACTGAAGAAAACACCCGCTTTATTCCTGTGGGAGAACCTGCTGTATTTCCCTCTTTGGAAAAAAGAATGGAAATATACCATCGGGAATCTGTGATACTATCCGCTGATGCAATCAGGCAATGCATTCAAGGCAGAATTTCCCCTGGGCAGATAACCCATCTGATTACCGTTAGTTGTACGGGGATGAGTGCGCCCGGGTTAGATCTCCAGTTATTGCAGGAACTTTCTCTTTCTCCTGATATTTTCAGAACCTCCGTTAATTTTATGGGTTGTTATGCTGCAATACATGCATTGAAGCTGGCAAAAATGATTTGTGATAGCACGGTAAATGCAAATGTTGTGATTGTTGCAACAGAATTATGTACACTTCATTTTCAACAGGCGTTTACTCCTGATAATGCAGCCAGCAGTTTATTATTTTCGGATGGATCTGCGGCCGTTTTTGTATCTAATTGCTTAGTATCAGACAATGCTTTATCCATCAGGGGATTTTATTCGCATGTAACTTCCAAAGGTGAAAAGGATATGGCTTGGGAACTGAGTAGTCATGGATTTTTAATGACTTTAAGCGGATATGTACCCCAGTTGATTCAGGAAGATATTAACCAGTTAGTGGAAAAAGCAGTTTCAGCTAATGGGATTCAGCTTTCGGAAATTACAAAATGGTGTATTCATCCTGGCGGGAAACGAATATTGGATCTTATTCAGAAACAATTATCACTTTCTGATAAGGATCTTTATGATTCAAGAGAAATATTGTACCAATATGGTAATATGTCATCCCCAACAGTGCTTTTTGTATTAAAAAAAATACTGGATCAGACTGACACAATACACGACAAAATATTGGGAATGGCTTTTGGACCAGGATTAACCATGGAAACTTTTATAGCAGAAAGATGATTTCATTACAATATCGATCAAATACCAAAGAGTTACTTGACAGGGATGACATTCCATTTCCGGATATTAAACGGAATATGGAAGAGTTAAATACGATTAATACTTTATTGGGGGGACATTCCATTACCGTAAAAGGTTTTGCTATATTGGCTGAAGACCGGGAAAAAATCACCGTTTGTGAAATGGGATGTGGGGGAGGAGATAATCTGGTGGCAATTGCTAATTGGTGCAGAAAAAATCGCATAGAGCTATACTGCATTGGTATTGATATAAAAAAAGAATGTATTGATGTAGCAAAAGGGCAACAGCAATTGAATGGAAAATCTGAATGGATTGTTGCTGATTATGAAAAAGTCGTTTTTTCAGAGAAACCGGATATTATTTTTTCGAGTCTTTTTTGTCATCACTTTACAAACGAAGCGCTTATTAAACAATTACATTGGATGCGTGAAAACTCGGGAATAGGTTTTTTTATCAATGACCTTCATCGAAACGGGCTTGCTTATTATTCTATCCGGATTCTTACTTTATTGTTTTCCTCTTCTTACCTGGTTAAGAATGATGCGCCCTTGAGCGTGGCTCGAGGTTTTCGTAGTAATGAATGGATACAGCTTTGTAAAAATGCAGGTATTGACCATGTAAAGGTTGAATGGCAATGGGCTTTTCGTTACCTGATATTGTATGCACATGGAGCATAAGCAAATAAAATATGATTGCGACTTGGGTATTATAGGGGGTGGACTGGCAGGACTTACCCTTGCTATTCAGGCAGCAAATGCCGGGTATCGGGTACTGTTATTTGAAAAGGAGACTTATCCGTTTCATAAAGTTTGTGGAGAGTATATCAGCCAGGAAAGCAGGAAATTCCTTGAATCATGCGGAATTCCGCTGGATGATTGGGGATTGCCCTGTATAAATACGTTATCGATTTCTGATACCTATGGAAATGGGTATTCATTCCAACTTCCACTTGGCGGTTTTGGAGTAAGCCGCTTTAAACTGGATAATGTTTTATATGAAAAGGCAGTTAAAAAAGGCGTTACTGTAATTACAGATTGCAAGGTGAATGATATCCTTTTTGTGGAAGATCATTTTCTTATTCAAACCAAAGGCGCTACTTATATTACGAAACTGGCAGCCGGCTGTTTTGGAAAAAGAAGCAATATTGATATAAAATGGGCCAGAGAATTTACAAAATCAAAACCCGGAAAATTAAATAATTATATTGGAGTGAAATACCATATCCGATATAATCATCCTTCAGATACAATTGTTTTGCACAATTTCAAGGATGGGTATTGTGGCATGTCGCGGGTAGAGGATGGAATTTCCTGTTTATGCTATCTTACTACTGCAGAAAACCTACGGTTATCCGGGAATTCTATCCCGGTGATGGAAGAAACTATTTTGGCAAAAAATCCTTTGTTAAAGAAAATATTTAACGAAGCCGGTCACTTGTATCCAGGTCCGATAACCATTTCTCAAGTAAGTTTTCAGTATAAAAAGCAAATAGAAAATCATGTGATCATGCTCGGCGATGCGGCAGGGATGATTACTCCATTATGTGGAAATGGGATGAGTATGGCCATGCATTCGGCAAAGATCGCTTTTGAAAACATTCAATTATTCTTATCCCGCAAAATCAGCAGGGCCGAACTCGAGAACCAGTATACAAAGCAATGGCAGGCTCATTTTGCGATGAGAACACGGGTGGGGAGATGGGTGCAATCTTTATTTGGAGGACATACAACTACTTTCTTATTTTTAAAACTGATGCATCGGTTTCCCATATTGGCGAAAAAGCTTATTTCGTTAACTCATGGGAAAGAATTTTGAAAAATAAAAGCCAGATAATATGTTTAGCGAAGATATTGCCCTGCTATTTGAGCGGGATATACAAAAAATAAAGAATGAGATGCTAGCCTATCCTCAGCAGGATAAACGATGGGAACTGGTTCCAGGAATTAGTAATTCAGGAGGTAATCTTTGTCTTCATTTACTGGGTAACCTTCAGTACTATATTGGGGCTGTGCTAGGCAAAAGCGGATATACCAGAAACAGACCGGAGGAGTTTAGCCTCAAAAATGTACCGGAAACAGAACTGGTGGCTTCGATAGACCGAACGTTATTGATTGTTGCCCAAACTATTCGGGCATTGGATATGGATAGCCTTGAAACCCAATATCCAGAAAAAGTATTTGATTATGCTATGACGGTACAGTACTTTCTTTTACATTTACTGGCACATCTTAGCTATCATCTCGGACAGATCAATTATCATAGAAGAATAGTAACTGCCTGATTGAATGTAGCAGCGTTGTTTTATATGGGAAAGTGACAAAATACTTTATCTTTAAAATAATTTCTACAAGGAACAAACCAGGATTGTATGATTCACTTTGATTTTGAAAACGTAAACAGACATCTGGATGGGGATAAGCAACTTATTCAGACATTTCTGTCCCTGGTTATCAGCGAATTGCCAAAGTACAATCAGGAACTTACCAAATATTTACTGGAGGAGAATCTGAGCCAGATCAAGCAAATGGGACATAAACTCAAAGGTACCTGCCTGTCTGCCGGGTTATCAGAACTTACCCAAATAGCTATAGAAATCAATCACCTTACAGAATTCAATGCCACAATTATTAAAGAATTGTTGAGCAGGACAAAGAATGAAATTGACACCGTTTTGCCGCTACTACAAAACAAAAGAGATGAATTAATCTAGTGTATTGTTTCAGATTCCTCTTTATCTACACTTATCAACTTATAGGAAACCGAGTTTTTAGCGAAGGAGATCAGAAATTCTGTACCTATATATTTACCTCGGTATTCATACAAACATATATGCGTTCCCTCGTCTTCCATCTGACCTATGATCGTATTTTCAGTCAGGTTAAAACTATAGGTAATCCGCTGTTTGCTATCAGCAAATGACCTGCTTTTATGCTTGGTAAGGTATTCGAAATTACTTTTCTTCAAAGCCGTAAATTAATGTGAAAATGAAAACCGTTACTTATACAAGTGCTGGCAGAAAGAAGTTAAGGCATCTAAGTTACGGAACTTGTTTGGGTTTTGCCGGCAAAAGCTACAGGAAGAAGAATGGACTTGGTATTGTAAAACCGGTTATACAGGTACAGAATTCAACCCTTGATACCCTGCTTCCAAGAGATAATTGCCTGATTAATTTATATAAAGGTGTTTATTCCTTTCTAATAATGCTTGCATTTCTAAAATATACGCTGTAACTTTTAGCAACTAAACCCGTTTTTTTATGAAGCATTATCATCCTGTTTCCAGGGTCGCTATCTATCTCCTGGCGGTTGTACTTATCTTATTTGGTATTTTATATTTTGTCAATGCCAGGGATATGATGGTATACATACCTTATTCTTTACCCGGTGGTATTCTCTGGGCTTATTTGGTTGGGGCAGCATTCGTTCTGGTAGGAGTTTCATTTATTACTAATCGCATGGTTAAATTTTCGGGATACCTGCTGGCCATACTCCTTTTCATTTTTGTATTTATTATCCATCTCCCCAATTATCTTGATGCTGGAACCCGGGAAATGAGGTCAATGGCATTGATCAATCTGCTAAAAGATACGGCTATTGCCGGTTTTGCCATGCATATCGCTGCAGGAGCACATCACCAGCAGTTACATCTTGAAGAAGAAAGCGACTAGCTTTCTGGATCATAGGGGATAGATTCGAGCATAGATTAGCTGATCAACAGGTAACCTGGTTTGATTGGTACATGTATTCATTGAGCATACAATAGCGGCAAAATAATAACAGGGTATACAGGAATCAGGTGCAATTTGAGTAGGATATTACTGCTTATTCAATGGAAAACCAGGTATACGATTCCGGAGCAATACTAACCGTTAGTTGTATGGTGTAATTGCGATCAAGTACATATTTTCTGGCAATGGATTCTTTCTCTCTAACCAGGGCGGTTGTTGTTAGTCCAGTATAATATAAGGGTAAACTTATCGTACGTGTTATTTTTTCTTTGAGTGGATTATACAATAGCACAAAACCTTTTGTTTTTAGGTTCGGATTAACATGTAGTATTCCATCCCAGTCTCTTCCATCTGCTCTCCGAAGATGAATAATATCAGCATTGAGAATTTCGCGGTATTTTTTGTACCAGCTTATTGTATTACTAACTACCTGTTTGGTTAGTGCATTATCAAACAGTCTGGGGCCCCGATAGCAGGCTTGCACTCCTGCACCATAATATTCTACCATTAATTGTTGGTAATCTGCCAGATGCTCTGAGAGTGGTTCCAGAACGGCTTCGGGTCCTCCGCCCTGGTATTTGGTTAAGGGCACAAAACCCCAACCCATTGAGGGCGTTTTCTCCCATGTGCCATCAAAAATATTCTGGCGGTTTAATATTTTTTGCTGTTCCCTTGATAAAGAAAAATTTACTTCCCGGTAACCGATACCTGTTTTATTGGTTCCATCTAAAAAATACCAATCAGGGGCATTCACATAAATACCCTGCTGATTACACCAATGATAGAGTTCTTTTTGCAACTCCATTTGTTTCCATTGTGAGTCATCTAACCCTGTATGACCCGGGTGTTTGGTAGAGGCACATACATCACCCGGATAAGGGCCATCATTTTCAAATAAATCGAAACCGGTTTTACTCAGAAAGTATTTTAATCCGGCTATATAAGCCAATCCCCATTTACTACCCATACAGGGGGCATTACCAAAAAATGCAGCTGCATCTGGTTTTCCGGTTACCGGATCTATCACATCATCCTCATCGCTGATTTTTCTGGAACTAAAAAGAGAATACCCACCAATCAATATATTTTTTTGATGCGCATAGTCTGAAAGCTTTTTCCAACGGAAGATATTGGCGGCTGAAGTATCTTCCATATTGCAATGACTACCAAAACTAAGAATTACAGCTTCATATCCGGTTGCTGCGCATTGATCAACTGCTTTTTTTACCTCATCATCGTTTTGGCTTATCAAATGCATGAATATTGGGTTTTCGCTTGTCCAGGGAGCAACCGTACGATACATTTTCCGAATCGCCAGGCCCCTTCTTTCACGGTCATAACTATCCATTAATAATTCATGTGTCCTTACTGATTGAAATACCTCGCCGGACTTAAGAACAATTCCTTTCATCTTTTCAGGGTATACTTCCAGTACGCAGGGTGTTTCATAATTATAATTTACCTGCGAAGTATAGGTCTTGTCTGTTTCCCAATGTGTTGTCTGGTCGCTGATATCATACCGCATGGCATTGTTAAATGCATAGTTGGTTTCTACATAAATTCCATGTTGTTTTTTCATTTGCTCGGGAGTGCCAACTACTGCACTTTCTTCCTCCACCAATCCCAATACTTCATTCACCACCCGATTGAGGGTAATACTATGGCCCGACTGGTTATGAATTGAAACCCATTTGATCATTAATGGAATCCCATCGTATAGTTCATAATGAACAGCTACTTGCAAGTCTTTTAAAGAGATAAGGGAAGATCTATATAGGAATGTGATCGTTTTACCAGTGGCCTGTTTTCTTATTTTTTGATCCCTTGTTTTCCAATGAATAAATGGTTGCAAATCTTCTATCTGATAGCTGACAAAATGAAAATCACTATCTGCGGAACTGAATTTTCCGATCCAATCTTTCATTAAATAGGCTTTTTCTGCCTGCCCATACACACCACCAATATTATATGTTTTTTGATCAATGGTAATCATTGCTTCTGGTTTAATAGCCCGAAGTAGCTGTTGACCATTGACCAGGTTAGAATAATCGATGCAACTGATATTGGGTTGTATACGAAACACTCTTTTCAGAAGCCCATTGTTGAGAATGATTTCTTTTTTGTCTGAGCTTGGGTAAATAGCCGCTTTTGTTACAACAGGATTTACCAGCCAATCCTGGGAAATGGCAGGGGTTATCAGAAAATTTACTGATAAAAGGAGGCAAACAAAATATTTTCTTAGTAACATGCGCAGAATAATTAATAGTCAATTTTAAAGCAGGCCGCATACCTGAGGTCTTTATTTTGTTGAACTGCAGGTTGAATTTTTAGGAGGATATTTCCATCTGACAAAGTCCATGAAAGAGATTGTTTATTTCCCAGTAAAGAAATCTTTTTAATTAGTTTGGAAGCTGTAAATGGAATTATAATCTCTGCAGGTAATGCGATTTCTTCTGTATCGGATAGCCAAAAAGCATACACAGTATTTTTAGTTTTTGATTGGGTGTAAAACTGATTTCCGGAAGCATAGGGAGCAACCGCCTGAGACCCATAAATTCCTTCCCCATTCACTTTTATCCAGGCACCTATATCTTTCAATCTTTCATAAGCAACCGGATCCCAGTCGCCATCAGGCCCGGGGCCTATATTCAATAAAAGGTTTCCACCTCTGGAAACGATTTTTACCAAAGTATGCACCAGTGTTCTGGCAGATTTATAATTGTCTTTTGGTACATAACTCCAGGATCCGCCCATGGTCATACAGGTTTCCCAGGGATAAGGTAATGGCTTATCAGGCAATTGCTGTTCGGGTGTTTTATAATTTTCAAATTCTCCGGAAACAGTCCTGTCAACCACTAATAAACCCGGCTGGTAAGATCTGGCCATCCCAGCAATTTTTGGCATATCAATATCCTGGTCATACAATTCGCTATTGGTTTCATTAGCACCTTTGGTTGAAGTTTTCACTGGTCTTACTTGTCCCCCATCCAGCCAAAGTATATCTATCTTGCCATAACCCGACATAAGTTCTTCGATCTGGTTATAGGTAAATGTTTTAAAATTATTCCATCTTTCAGGATAACGGGCCGGGTTATAATTGGGGTTTCTGTCTTTTGGTGGAAAATACGACCACCAGTAATTATCATTATGCCAATCGGGTTTAGAGAAATAAGCCCCTATTTTAAAATTCTCTTTTCTGAATGCCGCAAAAATTTCCTTTGCAATATTGCTTCTTGGATTCGTTGAAAAAGGCGTTTTCGGGTCAGTGATTTTATAATCGGTTTGTTTTGTATCAAACATGGAAAAACCATCATGATGCTTAGTAGTAAAAACAAGATACCCCATACCGGCTTCTTTGGCAGCCTTTACCCATTTCTCCGGATTAAAATGTATCGGATTAAAACTGGTTTGCAGATTTTCATAAGCTTTTTTGTAGGTAAAATAGTCAGCGGCATAAGGACCTTTGCGTTGTGTCCAGCCTTCATCTTCTGGACAAATACTCCAGCTTTCCACTACACCCCATTGGCTATAGGTACCCCAATGCATAAATAAGCCAAATTTCAGGTCCTGCCATTCTGCTAAATTCTTTTGTACTTTGGGATCTGTGGGTACAATATATCCGTCATTATTATTTTCCTGTGCTAAGGATATACCTGACTGAAGTAACCATAACAGAAAAAGAGTTGCTTTTTTCATGGGTCTATTTTTGTAGCGTAATTGCTTAGGTGTAAAAGATAAATGCTTGTTTTAGTCTACTACAATTTCATCAGTAAATAAAAAACCTGAATGATTTTTTGCAAAAAAGCGTATATACCTTCCTTTTAATCCTGTAAGATCTACTTCAAAAACTTTGAACAAAAGGCTTGGGTCTTTTATGGAAACATCATTGGCGCATGATTTAGCGGGACTATATTCTTTTCCATCTGCTGAAACTGACACTTCAATATAATCCGGCATATACACTCCGGGGCCAGTTAGTTGCATAAATCTGGATCGTAAAACTTGTAAAGGAGTTATCTCTTCAAGATCGATGATCAGGTCCATATCGGTATCAAATCCCTGCCACCTGCCATCTGAATAAGTAAGCCCTCCTTTTAGCCCATCGGTTAAAGTAGCTTCGAATGCAGCGGGGTAACTGGCACTGTATTTTTTCAGGTAAGTTATTTTTTTACCCAGGGCTTTATGTATATCAATATCGTAGGAAGCGGGTTTGCCTTGCGGTTTTCCATCTCTTAAAATGGAAGCCCGGAGGTTAGCAGACCCGCTGATACGAAATGGGCCATTATATTTTTTTGCATTCAGAGAAGGGATTGATCCGTCGGTTGTATAATAAATTTCGGGCAACCATTGTTCGCTATGCAGGGTAACCTGACTGGTTCGTTCTTTACTATCAGTTTTGGTATCTATCTGTACCTGGTATGAGGGTCTGCAATAGTTTACAGAAAACTTTTTCAGTATGGCATAATGTGGTTGCATCCTTTCATTAAAATCATCCCATATTTTGTTTGCGTTATTTGTCCAGCCTACTTCACTCAAAGCAAGTATTCTTGGAAACAGCATATAATCAGCTTGTTCCATCGTAGGGATATATTC
>CAIYKV010000021.1 GCA_903926855.1 uncultured Bacteroidota bacterium
AGGTATTTCCGGTTTTGATTGACCAGAAAAACTGCTGATTATCAATCCATTTAGTGGTCAGACTTAACCGGATTTTAATGGTCAAGGTCTCCGGATTTTCCAGTTACGCTTACCAGTATGAATTGTTTTTAAATAAACTTTAAAGAATATTCTATCTTCTTTTATTTCTTTACTAATTGTATTTTTTCAAATTGTTTACAAGTCATCAAACCGTTTTTATCTACAGAAATAGAATAAAAATATTGTTTTTCCATTTCTTGATTTTCCCAATAAACTACATGATAACTACTCTTAAACATGTCATTTATATAATCTATTGTTTCATTTAGTGATTGCGCACCTACTGAGTTATCAAAACAAATTAGTACAAAAAATATAATTACTCGTTTCATGATTTGTGTTTTAATCTATCCTTTAGGGGGTTATCAAATATAAGATTTATAACACTTTTAATCAGGTTCCAACAATTCCACACTTTAATATATGTTAACCCCTGTTTTCCCTCTAAAATCACAAAACCTGGCACAAACCTGGCAGAGATTTACTCCAAACAAAAAGGGTCTACGCCTTTGACAGCATAAACCCTTGATAATGTTGCCTTTCGGCTGTGGGCCCACCAGGGCATGATCCTGGGACCCCCTGATTATGAGGGTTCCTAGTAGTATTCCATACCTTTTCTTTTATTGATAATCAATAGGATACAAGATTGAAATAGATTTATATTTCTCATATTTCACCTCTTTTAACCTGTTTTTGATGAAAACCTGGCCCGGAACCTGGCCGGGGACTTGGCCGGGAAAACTTCCACCTTTAATTGGGTAAAAAATTGTAACTTGGAAAAAAGGATATGCAATACAAATTCATAGTTGAAATCGTTAATAGTGACATGGACATCCTAAAGGAATCCAAAATTAAAGTAGAAGGGAAGTCGGAGTTAGAAGCAAAGTTGAAGGCTAAAAAACTGGTTCTTAAAAAACACCCCAAGTATGAGGATGTGCAAATTCAATTAAGACCCCCACTTACTAAAGAGGAAAAGAAGCAACTGCCAATACAACGCGTTATTGATTATCTACAGAAGCAAATATTACTTACGAGAGATGCCAAAATCTACACGACTGCTACTCAAAAAAAGTATGCAGAAAATAGACGCATAGCCTATAAATTAGCACTTCTTGAATGGATTCCCCGTTCAAACAGCCCCCTCAAGATCGCATTATACAGCCCCCTCATTTTAGGCTGCCATTTTTAGTTCAATCTTAATCTGTTTTTTCTCATGTTTTAGCTAAGTTAGTTTTTAAAAATTACCGATTCAATTTCATCTTCATTTTTTACATGTTTTTTCTTTCTTAACGAGTCTCCTTTCATCTCGATTCGATGCGCATCATGGACTATTCTGTCCAGGATAGCATCAGCTATTGTTTGTTCCCCAATAATCTCATGCCATTTGCTAACAGGTACCTGAGAGGTGATAATGGTCGAAGATTTTCCATGTCGGTCTTCAATGATTTCCATTAACGCTGACCGGCTTTGTGCATCTAGTGGCTGTATTCCAAAGTCATCTATCAAAAGGATATGTTGTCTTTCAATCTTAGCCAGTTCCTTTAAATAGGAGCCGTCTGTTTTAGCAATTTTCATACGGCCAAAGAGTTTAGTGCTATGTTGATAAAGAACCCGGTAGCCTAAAGAGCAGGCCTGGTGACCAATTGCAGAAGCAATAAAACTTTTACCGATACCTGTACTGCCGGTGATGATGATATTTTCACTGCGTTTGATAAATTCACAATCTGCTAAACGCAACACCTGGTTTTTATCCATGCGATTATCTTCATAGTTGATTTGTTCTATACTGGCCTTGTATCGGAAGCGGGCTGCCTGAACTGTTCTATCAAGCTTTCGATTATAACGTTCATCCCATTCTGATTCTACCAGGTGTGTGACCATTTCATCAGGGGTAAACTTTTCATTCTTGCCAGATTCAAGTGTTAAGGTGAAGGCTTTTGCCATTCCCTGAAGCCGCATTTGTCTCATTTTTGCTAAGATCTCATTCATGTTATTTGGTTTTAGTGATTAATTATTGATAATAATTCCCTCCGCGGATGTTATCATGGGTGGGCATGTCTGAGGGTTGCATATCGTCATCTTCGTATCTATCCAGATTTTTTGTAAGTATGTCCTCAATGATCTTATAATTATAATATCCGATCTCATGTGCTTTCTTACAAGCCTTAATAAGCCGGATGTCCCCGAGTCGTTTTGCAAAAGATAAAATACCCATACAGGATTTATACCCTTGTTCGGGATGTTGTTTCTTAGCCAGTACCTGGCTGATGTAATATTCAACAACAGGGTCAATTTCCTTCGCCTTAGCCATAAAGAAAGCCGGGTTCCATTCCGTTACATATCGGTGCTGTGCAGGCATGTGTTCGGGGATTGTGGTATAATTATGTGGACTTCGTATTCTATTGTGTGTTACCAAGAGTTCGTACTGCAGATAAATATTTACTTCTGAACGGGAGTATTGCATCTTTAGTTTTTTGCCAATGAGTTCATAAGGAACACTATAATAATGTTGATCTTCGGTTAAATAAACGTGGCCATTTTTCATCACTGTTACTTGTTTTATTTTTCGCATTTCATAGCATGTTGGAGGCAGTGGATGAAGAGTGGATAATTCCATTATCCATTGATCGGTCCTTGAACATTGTTTCCCTGTAAGTTGTGCATCATTGAGCGTACTCAAGTGTTGCATCACTTGAGTATTAAGTTCTATTAGGGGAACAAAATCTTTCTCAGAGAGGTTAGCATATATCTTTTGATAAGTTAGTTTAACCATATTTTCTACATGAGCTTTATCCTGCGGCTTTCGGGAACGGGCAGGAAGAATAGCAATGCCATAGTGATCGGCAAAGGCTTTAAAGTTCTCATTGACTGTAGGTTCATAATTACTAGCCTTATACACCGCTGATTTTAAATTATCAGGAACAAGAGCAAGGGGGACGCCATTAAAATACCTTATTGCGTTTTCACAGGCTGCAATGAACTCTTCAATTGTTTGACTGTGCATGGCTTCTACATAAGCATATTGGCTCCAGCCAAGTATAGCAACAAAAACCTGAGCGTTCTTTATCTCTCCGGTGTTAACATCAACATAAGGTAATGTGGCCCCCGCATAATCTACATACATCTTATCACCAACCTTGTGTTCAATATGCATTGTAGGGTTCACCTTTTTACGCCATCGATCATAATGTTTATAAAATGATGTTTCTCCGTAGGATTGAGGATGCTGTGCCTTATATTCTAAAAACTGCCGGGCTACTGTCATTCCACGCCTTCTCAATTGTATGGTCATCACTGGAAAAAAATCATACAGTTGTTTTAGCTGATCATTTATCAGCATTTCTTTTGGAGGATGAAAAAGTTTGTTCAACTCAAAGTCAGAAAGTTTGAGCAGGTCCTCTTTGAGAATTTTGAGTGCATTAAACTGATCTGTATAAAG